>NZ_JAKEDR010000099.1 GCF_023653455.1 Paraclostridium ghonii | reverse complement strand
AATTAAAATATATTTATACGCCAAATAACGATAAATTTTGAGAAATTATTGAATATTGGGAAATATATAGATATAATTAATGTGTAATAAAAATTAGATATAATAAAATAAATTAAAACCATGAAGGTTAACTGTGTCATAGACATGTAACTTTTATGGTTTTTTTGTATAATTTGGTAAAAAGGGGGATAATTTATGAAATTAAAAAGGTCGATATCAATAGCATTAACTGTGATGCTTACTATGGTGACACTTACAGGGTGCACGAATTCAAAAGGTAGTACAAATAGTAGAATAGAAAACAATGAACTTATAGCTGCAGTGGCGTATGAGCCTGATGAGGGGTTTGATGCTACGGTAGGTGGGCATGGGTCAATGACTAGAGTGTTTTTTTCAACATTATTTAAAAGAGATAAAAATCTAGGTATGGAAAATGATTTAGCAACAGGATATAAGGTATCAGAAGATAGATTGACATGGACCGTTTCTATAAAAGAGGGAGTTAAATTTAGTGATGGAGAAAAATTAACAGCTGAAGATGTTGTATATACATATGAAAAAGCCAAAGAAAGTGGATCTAGTATAGATTTAACAGTTTTAGATAGTGTAAAAGCAATTGATGAGTATAATATAGAATTTAAATTAAAAGAGCCACAATCTACATTTATAGAAAAAATGGCATATATAGGTATTGTTCCTAAGCATGCACATGATGATAAGTTTGCACAAAATCCAATTGGCTCAGGACCATATAAATTTGTTCAGTGGGATAAGGGACAACAAGTTATAGCAGAAGCTAATGAATATTATTATGGAGAAAAGCCAAGTATAAAAAAATTAACTATGGTATTTTTAGATGATGATGCAGCATATGCAGCTGTAAAATCAGGAGAAGTAGACATAGCATCTATACCAGGATCTTTAGCAAAAGACAAAGTAGATGGCAAAAAAGTAATAAACTTAGACAGTATAGAAACTTATGGAATAGAATTCCCAATGCAAAAAAGTGGAGAGAAAAATAAAGATGGACATCCTGTTGGAAATGATGTAACTAGTGATAAGTCTATAAGAGAAGCTTTAAACGTAGGTATAAATAGACAAGAATTAGTAGATGGAGTTTTAGATGGATATGGGGCTGTGTCAACGACTGGGCTTGAAAAGATGCCTTGGCTTAATAAAGATAGTATGTTAAAAGGTGATGGAGATATAGAAAAAGCTAAAAAGATACTTGAAGATGGTGGATGGAAAGACACAGACTCTGATACAATTTTAGAAAAAAATGGAGTTAAAGCTGAGTTTAAACTAATATATACAGAAGGAAAATATAGACAAGAATTAGGACTAGCTGTAGTTGAAACTGCAAAACAATTAGGAATAAAAATAGAATTAGAAGCTAAGACATGGGATACTATAGAGCCTGAAATAAATTCTCAACCAGTGTTATTTGGATGGGGTTCAGGAGATCCTTCAGAACTTAACTATTTATATAGTAGTAAGGTCATAGGAGTTGGCGTTCCTTGGAATAATGCAGGATACTATAAAAATGAAAAAGTTGATGAATATATAAATAAAGCTTTACAAAGCTCAGATGAAAATGAAGCGATTGAATACTGGAAAAAAGCTCAATGGGATGGAGAGACAGGATTTTCAACTAAAGGAGACTCTACATATGCATGGCTTGTAAATGTAGGACATTTGTATATAGCTGATGAAAATTTAGATATAGGAACTCCAGTTGTTCAACCTCATGGAGGACGAATACTTGATAATATAACAGAATGGAAATGGAAAAAGTAAATTTTCAAGGGGATACTTATATGAATAACTCAAATAAAATAGTCTTGTTTTTAATTAAAAAATTTCTAAGACTCATAACTCTATTAGTTGCTGTTTGTATATTAACTTTTATTTTAATGGAAAAATCACCAATAGACCCTATAAAAGCATATGTAGGTGCAGATTTAAGTGTTACACAAGAACAAAGAGATGAGATTGCTAGTCATTGGGGGTTAGATAAGCCTCCAGTTGAAAGATTTTTAGCATGGTTTGGTTCTATATTAAAAGGAGACTTTGGAACATCAATGATATATAGAAGGCCTGTAATAGAAGTTATAAGTGAAAAATTTATAGCATCTTTAGCACTTATGGTTGTAGCGTGGACAATTTCAGGAATATTAGGTTTTGTTATGGGAATTGTATCTGGAATTAACGAAGGTAAAATAGTTGATAAAATTATAAGAGGATATTGCTACGTTTTAATTTCTACTCCTACATTCTGGTTAGGGATTTTACTTATTATGGTATTTTCTGTTAAGCTAAAATTGTTTCCAGTTGCACTTGGAGTGCCTATGGGGGTATTAGCAAGCGAAGTTACCTTTAAAAGTTTACTAAAACATTTAACACTTCCAGCACTTACTCTAAGTGTTTTAGGGGTAGCAAATATATGTTTACATACTAGAGAGAAAGTTATTGAGATTGTAAATAGTGATTATGTACTTTTTGCAAAAGCTAGAGGTGAAAGTAATAAAAGTATAATATATAACCACATTATAAGAAATGTAGCATTACCTGCTATAACTATACAATTTTTATCATTTAGCGAACTATTTGCAGGCACTATATTTGCAGAACAAGTTTTTTCATATCCAGGGCTAGGGCAAGCTACAGTCGATGCAGGAATTAAAGGTGATTTACCTCTTTTAATGGGGATAGTTATAATAAGTTTGCTATTTGTATTTGTAGGAAATTTAATAGCAGATATTTTATATAAAATTATAGACCCTAGAATAAAGGAGGGAAATATAAGCTGATGGATCAAATTCAAGTTATAAATGAAAAAAGAGAATCTAAGCTTTTATTTAATATAGGAATAAGAGAAAAAACTATTTTATCAATAGTAGTTTTCACATGTTTTTTAGTAGTGATAATGGTATTTGGAAGTTTTATAAAAGAAGATCAAATAGCTGTGAATTTAACTCAAAAAAACATATCTCCAAATTTGAAATATTTATTTGGAACTGATTGGCTTGGAAGAGACATGTTTTATCGAACTATAAAAGGGATTAGTCTTAGTATGAAAATAGGGATTATGACTTCATTAATAAGTGGAACGATAGCTTTAATATTAGGTTTAATGGGAGCTACTATGGGAAAGACTGTGGACTCTATAATTACATGGGTTATAGATTTATTTCTTTCAGTACCACATGCTTTAATAATAATACTTATTTCTGTATCAGTTGGAGGTGGATTAAAAGGTATTGTTATAGGTGTATCTATTACTCATTGGCCATCATTAGCTAGGATAATAAGAGCAGAAGTTATGCAGATAAAAAACTCTGAATATGTGAAGATATCTAAAAATTTTGGGAAATCCAATACATATATTGCTACAAAGCATATTTTGCCACACATAATTCCACAACTTTTAGTAGGTGTAGTGTTAATATTTCCTCATGCAATATTACATGAAGCTTCCATCACTTTCTTAGGTTTTGGACTTCAACCGCATGAACCTGCTATTGGAATAATTTTATCAGAAGCTATGAAGTATTTAAGTAGTGGAAGATGGTGGTTAGCTTTTTTCCCAGGATTGAGTTTAGTTTTAGTTTCTATTATGGTTGATAATATAGGAAAACAAATAAGTAAACTTATAAATCCAAAATTAGCAAATAAATAGGAGGATCTGATATATGAAAGAACCGATATTAAGTGTTAAAAATTTGGGGGTAAGTTTTTCTCAGTATACAAAAGGATTAAGAAAAAGGGAATTAAAAGTTATAACTAACTTGGATATAGATTTATACGAAGGGGAGATATTAGCAGTTGTTGGATCAAGTGGATCTGGTAAAAGTTTATTAGCTCACGCAATACTTGGAATACTCCCTAAAAACTCTAAAACTGATGGGAGTATAACTTATAAAAATGAAGTTTTAGATAAAAAAAGAAAAGAAAAGTTAAGAGGGAAAGAAATTGTATTAATACCTCAATCAGTGAATTATCTAGATCCTCTTATGAAGGTTTCCAATCAAGTTAAATTATCTATTTCAAATAAAAAAGAAGCAGCTAAAATACAAAGAAGTATATTTTCTAAGTATGGATTAACTGAAAATGTTGATAAAATGTTTCCTTTTCAATTGTCAGGAGGAATGGCAAGAAAAGTTTTATTATCTACAGCTTTAGTAAGTGATACAAAGGTTATTATAGCTGATGAGCCTACACCAGGATTAGATGAAAAATCTTTAATTGAAGCTCTAGGTCATTTTAGAGAAATAGCAGATAGCGGTTGTGCTGTTTTGATGATAACACATGATATTGATGCAGCTTTAAAAGTAGCAGATAAAATAGCTGTATTTTATGCAGGTACTACGTTAGAAGTGGCTAATGTTACAGATTTTAAAGATGGTGATAAAAATCTTAGGCACCCATATACAAAAGCTCTTTATAATGCCCTACCTCAAAATGAGTTTAAACCTATAAATGGATCACAACCACTTCCAACAGAAATTCCTAAAGGATGCCTATTTTATGAAAGGTGTGATATTAGAGGTGAAGGCTGTGAATTCAAAAGACCGGATAGTAAATATATTAGAGATGGAATGGTGAGGTGTTTAAATGCAACTTAAAGCCAACAATATAAGTTTTAAGTATAAAAATAGTGATAGATATATTTTAAAAAATGTAGATTTTGAAATTAAAAGTGGAGAAATAGTAGGATTAGTAGCTCCTAGCGGATTTGGCAAAACCACTTTAGCAAAAATTTTATCTGGATATGAAAGTTCATATACTGGCAATGTAACAATTAAAGGATTGAACAAGCAATGTAACTATAATCCAGTTCAATTAATTTTTCAACATCCAGAAAAAGCCGTAAATCCTAAGTGGAAAATGAATAAGATTTTAAATGAAGCATTTAATCCGCCTAAAGAACTTTTAGATTATATTGGAATAAAACATGAATGGTTAGATAGATATCCTAATGAATTATCAGGAGGAGAATTGCAAAGATTCTGTGTTATACGAGCTTTGTCAAAAAACACTAAGTTTTTAATTGCAGATGAAATGACTACTATGTTAGATGCTATAACTCAAGCTCAAATTTGGGATGTAGTTTTAGAATATGTAAAAAAATATAATATAGGTCTAATTGTTATAAGTCATGAAAAAGCTTTGATTGATAGGATATGTGATAGGGTGGTTAATTTAGAGAAGTTCAAGGTATGTGGTTAATTTAAAAATAAAACAAAAAATATATATTGATACGCTATTTCTAATTTGATATATTAAGATTAGAAGCACAAATCAAAATCACATCAAAGGCATTTTAAATACATCATAAATAAAGTGAAACTACTAAAAAGGGGGGTCTTTATTATGAGTAAAAAATATGTTGCAGAGCCATTTAAAATTAAAATGGTAGAACCTATCAAGATGACAACAAGAGAAGAGCGAGAAGAAAAAATCAAAAATGCAAATTACAACTTATTTTCAGTAAAAGCAGATGATGTATATATAGACTTATTAACAGATAGTGGAACAGGTGCAATGAGTTCAAAACAATGGGCAGCAGTGATGCTAGGTGATGAATCTTATTCTGGAGCGAGTAGCTATTTTAAATTAGTAGAAGCTGCAAAAGATATATTTGGGTATAAATATATACAACCTGTACATCAAGGTAGGGCTGCGGAAAAAGTTTTAGTTCCTTTATTTGCACAACCAGGAAAATGCGCTATATCGAATATGCATTTTGACACAACTAGAGCACACGTTGAGCTAACAGGGGCAAAAGCTATAGACTGTGTAGTCCCTGAAGCTCTTGACACAGTAACTTATGCACCGTTTAAAGGAAACATGGATATACAAAGAATGGAAAATTTAATAAATGAGTTTGGATCAGAAAATGTTGGGGTTATAATAATGACAGTAACTAACAATACTGCAGGGGGACAGCCAGTTTCAATGGAAAACATGAGAGAAACTTATAAAATAGCTAAAAAGTATAATATCCCTGTATTAATAGATGCTGCAAGATATGCAGAAAATGCATACTTCATAAAAACTAGAGAAGAAGGATATAAAGATAAATCTATAAAAGAAATTGTAGGTGAAATGTTTAGTTATGGAGATATGCTAACTATGAGTTCTAAAAAAGATGCTATAGTAAATATGGGAGGACTTATAGGAATTAGAGATGACGAAGAATTGTATAACAATGTAAAAGCTCGCACTATATCATTTGAAGGATTTGTTTCATATGGAGGTTTAGCAGGACGTGATTTAGAGGCTTTATCTGTGGGTCTTTATGAAGGAATTGATTTTGATTATTTAAAATATCGTATAGGACAAATGGAGTATATTGCAAACAGACTTGATGAAGCGGGAATTGCATATCAATCACCAGTTGGAGGTCATGCAGTATTTATAGATGCAAAAAAAATGCTTCCACACATACCGTATTATCAATTCCCTGCACAAGCACTTGCAATAGAACTATATAAAGAAGCGGGAATTAGAACTTGTGATATAGGTTCGTATATGTTAGATAATGATCCAGTAACGGGTAAACAACGTCAATCAGAACTTGAACTTACAAGACTTGCAGTTCCAAGAAGGGTATACACACAAGCTCACTTAGATGTTATAGTTGATGCATTAATATCTATAAAAGAAAGAGCTAACGAAATTAATGGATATGAAATAGTATGGCAGCCTAAAGTTTTAAGACATTTTACATCAAAACTTAAACCTATAAATTAGTACTATTCAAAAATGACTTTACTAATTAAAATTTAAAATCATAATAATATTTTGTCATGTAAAAACACCTCAATAGTTAGAATTTTGCTCTAATAATTGAGGTGTATTATGTTTTAAAGTATCTATTAAGCCTCTATTGTATTAGTTTGAGGTAATTCACTATAATAAAGAGATTTATCTAACTCGCCTTCGCTGTTACTTACAACTAAAGTACAAGCGCAGTCCCCCATAACATTAACAGTAGTTCTTGCCATATCTAGTATCCTGTCAACTCCCATTATAAGACCGATTCCTTCTAGTGGAAGTCCAACAGAAGTTAAGACCATAGATAAAGTTATCATACCTACACCAGGAACTCCTGCAGTACCAACTGATGCTAAAGTAGCTGTTAAAATTATTGTAAGTAATGAATTTATTCCTAAATCAATTCCATATAATTGAGATATAAATACACATGCAACACCTTGCATTATAGCAGTACCATCCATATTAATTGTAGCTCCAAGTGGAAGTGTAAAAGATGCAACTGAATTGTTAACTCCTAGTTCTTCCATGCTTTCGATTGTTAGAGGTAAAGCAGCATTACTTGATGCTGTTGAAAATGTAACAGCTGCTACACTTGCAAATTTCTTATAAAAAGGAGTTAATTTAAGCCCAGTTGAAAACTTAACTAGACCTGGATAAACAACAAATGCTTGTAAAAGTAAAGCGAATGAAACTGCAAACATGTATTTAAGTAAAGAGAAAATAGCATCGAATCCAGTAGTAGCAAATGTATTTGTTATTAAAGCAAATACTCCATAAGGAGCTAAAAGCATTATTATACTTACCATTTTCATACAAACTTCATTAGCTGATTCAAAAAAATTTCTTACAGGATCAGCTTTTTTTCCTACAAGACTCATAGATACACCAAGTAATAAAGAGAATACTATAATTTGTAACATCTCACCACTTGCTAATGATTGAATAGGATTAGCTGGAATCATTCCTAAAACTATATCTACTAAAGATTTACTTTCTCCTATAGTGGGCTTTTGTGTTACTAGGCTTGACATATCAAGTCCGATACCAGGATTTATCAACTTTCCAACTCCTAATGCTAAAGATATAGCAATAGCTGTAGTTATTAAGTAAAATACGAAGGTTTTAATTCCGATTCGACCAAGTTTTTTTACATCCCCCATAGATGATGATCCACATACTAAAGAAATGAATACTAGTGGAACTACTAGCATTTTTATAGCACTTATAAATCCACTACCCATCACCTTTAAAAATCCATCTAAAAGAATCGTATTCTTTATAACACCATCTGGCGTATTTTTAAGAATTAACCCTAAAATAGCGCCTAAAAAAATTCCCATAAAAATTTTACTTGTAAGTCCTAATTTTTTTTTCATAAAATCACCTCAAATTATAAATTTAATTACAAAAATAATAAAATTGAATTTTAAATATATTTTAATAATAATAACATTAAAATATATAAAAATGCAAGTTTAAAAAAATAAATTGCAAAAATATTTTAAAAAACGAATAAGAAGATTTTAAAAAATTAGAATTTAATATTTTTATTTAAAAAAACGTTGATAATTTAAGGGTTTTAAGTGGCAATATATAGTGGCGATTTTTACGTATAATTTAAAATTGTTAAAATATATTTGAAAAATGAATTGTTTATTTTTAAAAAATCATATAGATTTTTATGCTGAGATGGAGTTTATATGGGTAGAGATATGATATATAATAAAATTAAACATATAATTGGAGATGAGTTATTTTGAAACCTTATATAGATATATTGGAAAATCAAAAAAAATATTTAAGTAAAGTAGAAACTATTAGCGTTGAAGATAGAATGAAGGCATTAAAAGATTTGAAACAAACTATAAAAAAATATGAAAAAGAAATTATAGATGCTCTTTATAAAGATTTAGGAAAATCTGAATTTGAAAGTTATACAACAGAAGTGGGATTTATATATAGTTCTATAAATCATATATTAAAAAATATAAAAAAATGGAATAAAGTAAAGAAAATTAAAAATGATATAGCACAAATTCCGGGTAAGTCTTATGTTTATAATTGTGCATATGGAAGTGTACTTATAATAGGTCCATACAATTATCCATTTCAATTAATTATAGAGCCATTAATAGGAGCTATATCAGGTGGAAATACGGCTGTTGTTAAACCTTCTGAATATACTCCTAATGTTGAAAATGTATTAGTTAAAATTATTAAGGAGTGCTTTAACTCAAATTATATAGATATAGTAGTTGGTGATTACAATGTAAATAGCAATCTACTAGATTTAAATTTTGATTATATATTTTTTACAGGAAGTGTTAATATAGGAAAAATAGTTATGGAAAAGGCTAGTAAAAATTTAATTCCAACAACTTTAGAGCTAGGAGGTAAATCACCAACTATAGTAGATAATACTGCGAAATTAGATATTGCAGCAAAGAGAATAGTATGGGGAAAGTTTTCAAATGCTGGTCAAACTTGTGTAGCACCAGATTACTTATTGGTACATGAAGACATATATGATAAGTTTATAGAAAAGTTAAAAAATACTATAATAAAATTTTATGGATTAAAAATAAAAGATAACAAAGATTTTGGTAGAATTGTTAATGACCGTCATATGAATAGGCTAAAGGATATATTAGACAAAGATCGTGACAAAATAGTTTTTGGTGGAGAAATTGATATGAATGAAAGATATATTTCTCCTACTATTTTAAAAAATGTTAATTACAATGATAAAGTGATGCAAGATGAAATATTTGGTCCTATAATGCCTATCATAAAATATAGTGAAATGGATGACATAAGATTTTATTTAAAGTTGCATCAAACACCATTAGCTTTATACGTATTTTCACAAGATAAATATTTTAGTAACTATATAATGAAAAACTTTACATTTGGAGGTGGATGTATAAACGACACAATAACACATGTAGCTTCTAATAACCTTCCTTTTGGAGGAGTGAAAACATCTGGAATAGGAAGGTACCATGGATATAATAGTTTTAAAGCGTTTACTTATGAAAAAGCAGTTGTAAAAAGAAACAGTAAAATAAATATAAATTTAGTATTTCCACCATATAAAGATAAATTAAAGTTAATAAAAAAAGTAATGAAATGAAAACCTAAAAATTGTAAATAATTTACTGTATTTATTATTAAAAATAAGATAACAATAAATGTGATGTATATTTAGTTTAATGTATTTTACTTGGAGGTGCTTATTTTGAAAGATAATTCATTTTTAGATAGCGTTAAAGGTATATTTAAAGAAATGTTATATATGGAAAGTGAAAACACTAATACGGATAGAGAAAAAATAACAGAGATAGATAAGTACGGAAATAAAACTACTTACTATAGAGCAGGAGCAGGACCGGAACAACCTGATAAAATAAATCAAAAATTTGAATAAATACAAAAGTAAAGAAAGAATACTATGATAATAATCTTGCGTATTCTTTCTTTATTTTTTAACTAAATTTTAATGCTAACTTAATAATTAACATTAACTTAACAAAAAACGACGTTTTTTAACATTTGCTTAACTAAAATTGACAAAATATTTGTTAAAATCGAATTAATGAAAAAATACAGAAAATACGGTTGATTTTTTAAGGAGGAAACGACTAGTGGAAATAGCAATCAATTTGATGGGTGGACTGGGACTATTCTTATATGGTATGAACCTTATGGCAGATGGTCTTCAGAAATCGGCAGGAGAAAGATTAAAAAAAATAGTTGGACTTTTAACTAGTAACGTATTAATGGGAGTTCTAGTAGGAGCTTTGGTTACAGCAATTATACAAAGTAGTAGTGCAACTACAGTTATGGTAGTTGGATTTGTTAACGCAGGAATAATGACTTTACCTCAAGCAATAGGGGTAATAATGGGTGCTAATATAGGAACGACTATAACAGCTCAACTTGTATCTCTTGATTTGGTTGGAATTGCACCAGTAGCACTAGGTATAGGTATAATAATGTATTTATTTTCTAAAAATCAAAAAACAAAGACAATAGCTGAAATATTAATCGGATTTGGGATATTATTTACTGGAATGGACTTTATGAAAAATGCAGTAAAGCCATTGTCTGAATACAAAGGATTTACTGATGCATTAGTTGCCTTTGGAAATAAGCCGTTTCTTGGGATTTTATTAGGATTTGGAATAACAGCAATAGTTCAAAGTTCAAGTGCTTCTATGGGAATGTTATTAGCAATTTCATCCCAAGGATTAATTCCTTTAAGTTCAGCACTTCCTATACTATATGGAGAAAACATAGGAACTTGTGTTACATCTTTAATATCTAGTATAGGGGCTAGTATAAACGCTAGAAGAGCTGCATTAATGCATTTAATATTTAATATAATCGGAACTATTGTATTTATGTTGATTTTAACTAAGCCTATAACTATGATAGTTCAAAACTTAAACCCAGATGATGTAAGTAGACAAATTGCAAATGCTCACACATTGTTTAATATAACGAATGTTATATTATTACTTCCTTTCTCTAAATTTATAGTAAAACTTACTATGAAGCTTATGCCAGTAAGAGAAGAAGAAATAAACAACAAAAAAACTGTTCATTACATAGATGACAGAATGATGGAAACACCATCAATAGCACTATCAAATACTATAAAAGAAACTTTAAGAATGGGACAAAAAGCAAAAAAAAGCTTATCTAATGCAATGGAAGGTTTTTTAGAAAAATCAAAAGAAAAGACAGATGCTTCTTTTAAAGATGAAAAACTAATAAACCTTTTGCAAAAAAACATATTGAACTACCTGTTAAAATTATCTAAAACTTCATTAAATGATGATTCAAGAGAAAGTGTAGACTTGCTATTCAATACGGTAAATGATATAGAAAGAGTTGGAGATCATGCAGAAAATATAGCAGAACTTGCAACTACAGTTATAGATAATAATTTGAAATTATCTAAAGGTGGATCTAGTGAACTTAAAGAATTATATCAAAAAGTTTTAGATACGTACAGTTTGGCACTTGAAAGTTTAGAAAAGTCAGACGTGGACTTAGCGTGTAGAGTAATAAAAATGGAAGAACAAGTTGATATGATGGAAAAGAGCTGCAGAGCAAATCATATGAGAAGATTAAATGAGAGTTCTTGTAGTGTAGATACAGGAGTTATATATTTAGATTTAATCAGTAATTTAGAAAGAGTATCAGATCATTCAGCAAATATTGCTCAGCAAGTTATAAAATCTAGCGATAAAAAATTCGGATAGAATATAAGATAAATAAAAGCTTTATCAACATTATAGGGAACTTGTTATAAATATGTGAAGTTTATATATTTATAACTTCCTGTTTGTGATTGATAAAGTTTTTTATATTTGTGAGAATAGGAAATATAATTAGATTTTAAAAAATATAAAAATTAGCGGAAGGTATTGTATTA
>NZ_JAKEDR010000098.1 GCF_023653455.1 Paraclostridium ghonii | reverse complement strand
CCAATAGTTGCACCAGCCGTAACACCCCCTAAGGCAATTACTCCTAAAGCTTTAGCCTTACCCTTTATTTTATCTATAACACCACTAGCCATATCTTTAGCTTTAATAGTTATCGAGTATACATTTTTTGCCATACCCTTAGCTTTCCCATGAATTTTAGAGAGCATATTAGTTGCATTATCTTTAGCCTTTATTGCTAGCTGAACAGTTTTTAAATTCTTAATCTTATCAATGCTACTTTTAACTTTCGATATAACTTTACTAGCACTATCCTTAGCTTTTATAACAAACTGAGGTGTTTTAATTGACTTAAGTTTTTTAATCCTTCCGATTACTTTTTCTATAGTTTTGCTTATCTTGTCATCCGCTTTTAAAACTACAGCCTTAACCTTACTTGCTATTTTACTAAATACTTGAGTTTTCTTTATAACATTTTGAATAGGTCTTGTATATTTATCTATTAGTTGTATGGTAGCCTTTAGCTTCTTTTCACTAGCCACTTAACCACCTCCTTAATAATAAAGACAAATACAGAATTACAAAGCGATAACAGACATAGCTTCTGATTTAGATGCATGTTCAATCCTTTCGTCAAGTTCCGTATTGATAAAAACATTAAGAAGTATCTTTTCCTCCGAAGATAGCTTGTTAAAATCACTAGGCATCATATTTTTATACTTAAACATGAAATACATAGTTTGATATTCTGCATTCGTCTTAATTAGTTTTTTATAGCTTCTACAGTACCATCATTAAATCCACCTAAGTCACCTATAACCTCAAATAGATAATCAACTTCACCCATTAAAAGAAGTTTATTCATAAATTCCTCTGCATTAGGAACTCCAAACCTTTTATGTAAATCTTTATTTTTAAAGAAAGAAGTTCCATTTTCTGCATCAAATACGCCTTCTATAAGAGTTTTTACTTGAAGCTTAGGAATGTCAACTTCACCTGTTTTTTGATTTGTGCATTGCATCCTTAAAGAGTTTGTTTTGCCCATTGTTAAGCATTTACATTTAAGTTCAAATTTCGCTCCTAAAACTTTAGATAATCTAGGTATTTCGATAATCCTAGAAGGTCTTTCGAAGCTTTCATCATTTGCATTTAATAAAAGTTCTATTGCATTACTCATAATTTTCCTCCTAATTAAAAAGACTAGGTTTTACCCTAGCCTATAATCATTTTTATTTATCATATTAAATCAAGTGGCGTAACCCATTCATAAGTGAAAGGACATTCAACTGTTCCCAAAGCTCCGCTTTCAAAGTCAAAGAGTGTTAAATCATCAAATACCACATCGTGAAAAGCCATTCTTTCAGCTCCATGTGCGTCCGGATCATCAAGAGCAACTATTATAGTGAACCTTGGTGTTATACCCTTTTGAACCTTATCAAGTATTTTTTTACACATTCTGCTATCAACTTTATTGAAAGTAGCCGAACCTTTACGGTCTATTGAGGTTATCTTATATCCTTTAGTCATACAACCACACTTTACAACTTCTTCTTTTTGATATTCGTCTTTTGCTTGAAAGGCTTTCAATGAAGTTATATCTTCGTCATCAAGCCAAAGTTTACCCCAAGTACCACTTATAGCTTCATTTGTTTTCATTTAACCACCTCCTTATATTTCAACATATACAGTTATATCCTCCATCGCATCTATTAAAGTTATAACTATTTTTATAAATACTTTATCGCCTGTATTAGCTTGTTTTATATCTTGCTCCGACATGTTAGTTATATCTACACCTTTTGATTTTAAGTGATTAGTTTGAGATGCTATGTCTATCCCTACAGAATAATCTGCTTCGATTAACTCGTCTTTTGATAATTTATCTAAATACGAATCTATACCAACTATAAGCTTGCATTTATTATCATAATTATTAGCAACTTTACCTATATAATTTTCTATACAAGTGCTTCTTATATCGTTATGTATTAAATCCATCGTATCAAGAAGCTTAATCTTTTTAAATTCTTCTGTCTTTTGTGTATTAGTAGTAGTTAATGAGTTCACACCTCTAGCAAATCTAATTTTACCCATTTCCTTTACAAGAATAAGTTCTCCAGCTTCAACCTTAGCTTTTGCTTGGACTTTAGTTTGAGCGGGTATATTTATAATTTCCTTAGGAGAGGTAAATGTAACAGATTGATTTAAAGGAGTTCCTGCTATTACTCCGGCAACTAAAGTACAAAGCTCATCTTTATTTAAAGTACCAAAATGTTCAGTTACTACATTATCAGTAGTTGAATTTATTATTGCTTCATAATCTGCATTAGAATTTAAGACACCTTTAACTTTGTATTTTATTTCATCCCTCATTTTTTCTATGAAAGACTTTATAGTTGCTTTTTCTTCTGATTTTAGAACTGGAACAGTTAAAAGGTTAAATTGTTCAAGTTCTAATAAATCAAGTCCATCCTGTATTGGGTCCTCTACCCCTATAACACAAACAATTATCTTTTGAGGTTGATACACATTACCTAAAAGTGCTAAGTTTATATATTTTTTATTAGCTTCTGACAGTGTAGAGGGTATATCGTAAGTCCCATTTACATAAGTGATACCAGCATTGGTTGAATCCCTTAGCAACAAAGCGACTATACCATTATTACCTCTTTGCAGTGCCGTAGAAGCTTTCTTTTTAAATGCCACAGTTATACTTGCTAAACCTATTGTCATTTAAACACCTACTTTCTTTCAGCTTTTATATTAATTTCTTTCATAAGTTCATAATTCTCA
Source organism: Paraclostridium ghonii (assembly GCF_023653455.1). GTDB lineage: Bacteria > Bacillota > Clostridia > Peptostreptococcales > Peptostreptococcaceae > Paraclostridium > Paraclostridium ghonii. Next base: position 9,770 of record NZ_JAKEDR010000098.1, on the reverse strand, counting down.
GTTTCTTTTATAGAGTTCTCTGCAAAGTCTATATAAATTAAAAAATCTAGCATATCACCTATACCATCATTTACAATGTTAGGTTCTACCCTAGAAATTCCTAATACTCTATCTTTAACTCTTAACTTTCTATCAAATAAACTTTCTAAAATATCTGCTACCTCATAGCATTTCAATTTATCATCATTAAAGTATTTAATGCTAGTAATTAAGCTTCTTAAATTAGAAGTATTTGTAAGTACTTTCTTTTCAATAGGCATAATTTGAACATAAAAACATTCTTCATCAAATATACCTTCTTGAGTTTCTACAAACACATCTGTTTTGAATTTACTATTTAATAGCGATGTAATTGAATATAAAATATCTTTGTAGGTTATCATTTTAACCACCTACTCCCATAAATTATCTATCATTATTTCAAAATCTTTTTCGATTTCTTTTTCAATTTCCTCTACAGATCTAGTTAGCATATATCTACCTTCAACAAATTTAATTCCATCTGCTTTAGGCTTATATTTATAATTAGGATTTTTAGAGTTCCCACCTTTTCCAAGCCTTGTCCTATACCCAAATTCAACATGTGGAGCATACTCACACTCATTACATACACTTATCGAAAATTCTTCTTCTGGTTTAATTTTCCAACTTCGTCTAAGTGTTCCGCCATGTTCCTCAGCTACAGGAGTTTTAAGTTTAACTTTTCTTAAGAATTTATTTCCTACTCTAAATAATGTTTTTTTAGCTTCCTTATTGAAGTTCTTACTAGAATTTTGGAAAATCTCCTCTAAATCGTTCAATCCTTCTACTTCCATTTAAATTCTCTCTTTTTCAGTTACAGGTGTAATTGTATGACTAGGATAAGGAAATGGTTTAGAAGCTAAATAAGTAGTTGTTTTACCCATGCTGATTACTTCTAGCATATCAGCTTCTTGTATATCTACATTAGGATTAGTAAAAAGCTGATTAGAATATATAACTTTCCCTACACCATCACTTGACATTAGAGGAGTATCTTTTTTACTTAAAGCACATTTTATATTTCCCGCTATAACCTTTAATTGAGAAGATGTTATTCCAGTTTCTTCATCTTTAATTTTAACTTTTCGTTTTATAGTACATATATCAAAGTAAGTCATTTCTAATATCTCAGCTTCATTCATATCATTTCCTCAACTTTCTAAATTGGTTAAGTACTTTAATATCACTTGTATCAAAATCAGTAGCTTCTAATACTTCTATTTTAGCTTCACCAACATTGTATTCTATTCTAGTGTCTCCTCTAGTTATAGACTTTATATTGTTGTTATTATCTGTAGCTATGCTTCCACTTGTTTTATTTCGCATTGTATTATATACTTTTTCTTCAACAAGCCCTCCAAGTACAGGATTTAACTCTTTTATGTTGCAATAAGATAATACTTTTTTAGTAACTTTATCTATTTGATATAAAATCAGCTTATCGTATTTATCACTATCTAAACCAAGCAACATTTTAATATTTTCAAGCATTAAACCACCTGCTTTCTAACTAAATTAAAAGAAGCTAGATATTTGCTAACTTCTCTATTAATTCAGCTTTTTTCATAGAAGAATAACTTTCTATCCCTCTTTCTTTAGCTAATTGTTTTAAATTTTCAACTGTCATTGAGTTTAAATCAAGTTGAATAGTATCAGTTCCTTCTAAGTTTTCGCCCTCAATAAGGGCATTAGCTGGGTTTAACTGTAGCTATTACTATTTCATCTGCTCTTTCAAAACTTGGTAATCCTATCATAGATACTTTAGTATTAACATTAACAGGATCTGTCTTTTTAGTTGTTGTTATTGCTATACCTTGTTTAACTAATTGGACCTCTGCATCAGTAGCTCCACTCATCAAGTCAGATTCTTCTGGAGTAGTTCCTAACCAAGTATTACCTAAGTTTCCATCAGGTAATAATGTAAACACATCATCCTTGAAATAGTTAGTAGTAACCCCTGCTTCTGACTTAAATTTCTTAGAGTATATTTCTATAACTAAGTCTAGTTCCTCTTCTACAAACTTTTTAACTTTAGCTTTCGTTATTGCTACTCCTGCATTAACACCTTTTATAGCTGCTATTATACCTTCATTCTTAATTAAATGATTAAATGTAGTTGATGTACATATTGCTCTAGTTGGCTTTGATCCAGTTCTTATTTCTACATCATTCATCCACTTTTCTATATCCCCTATTATGTCAGCAGATGCTTGCGACCAGTCAGAAGAAACCTTTTGTTCCTCAGCTAGTTGGTAGTCATAATCTAAAGCCTTTTCAGCTCCAGAAGAATCTTTTCCTTTTATAGCTATTTTACCTTCACTTAATAACTGCATTCTCATTCTTTCAAGTTGAACTTCTGCTCCATCAACTAAAGTTGTAACATCATCGAAGATATTCTTAGTTATCAAATCTACATAAGGTTGATTAGCAGAATCACCTTCTAATTTATTTAATTCTTGTCTATCTGCTTCTTTTATCAACATAGACTCTTTAAAGAAAGGCATTTCAGTATTTACGTCTGCAAATCCTACTCTGTCTCTTACTTCTGCCTTAGCATCAAAAGCACTAGATTTTAAAGCTACAGGAAGTCCTTTAGAGCCTTTTATCCATTTCAAATCTAATCCTAATTTTTTATTTAAAGGAAATAGTATCTCTCCTAAAAATGGAGGTCTATCCTTTTGCATAGCATTGTAATAAACTCCTATTTCCTTAGCTTTAACTATATCGTATATACTCATATATCAATTCCTCCTTAAATTATATAAATTTTATCATTGGTAAAGCTGTTATAGCTGCTTCACTTGGCTGTGTAGTTAACTTAGTTTTATCTATAAATCCATGTATAACTAACGCTCCAGTTTCATCACCATTTGTAACATCTACATCATATAAAACAATACCTTTTGCTGTAGCATCATTAGCAGGTAATATAGTTCCTGCCTTTACTATTTTCTTACCATTTACAGTAGTTGCATTAGCTTGAGTTAATACAACTTTCTCTGATACAAAATGATCGTATTTTAATATTTCTTTGCTATTTGTATATTGAGTAACTGTTATTTTTCCCATTATTGTACACCTCCGAAATAATTATGGTTATTTGTATTTGATTCTATTGATTGTTTAGCTAATCTTTCTCCTAAGCTTTCAACCTTTCCTGGGTTTGTATTTGCTCCCTTTGGAGTGTATGTATACGTCTGATTCTTGTTAGAATTTTCTTTTTCTAAATCTTTAAAAGCATCTTTATTACTTTCTTGTAATTCCTTAATGAATTTAGATGCATCCTCTCCAAACTTATCTTCATTTAACTTGAAGTCTTTGTCTTTAAATTTATTAAGTATAGCTTCTTTAGCAATAGAACTTGTAAAGTCTATCTTATTTTCTTCAAAGAATTTTTCTACTTTTTTGGCATATTCTTTAGAAGCATTATATTTCTTTAGAGTTTCTAGCTCTTCAAATACAGAATCATACTTATCAGCTTTCTCAAAGCGTTCCTTGTATTCTTCTTCTTTTTCCTTAATAGCTTTTTCTATCTCTTTTGAAACATCTACTTTGCCAGCTTTTAAGTCTTTAATTTCGTCAACATAATCCTCTATATCAGATTTATACTTTTCTATGTCTTTTCCATTCTCTGTCATTATCTTATCTATAACATCACTCTCAAGGTCTAATTCTTTTAAAAAACTTCTTTTCATTTTTACCTCCTAAATTTACGTTTTTTACGAGTTTCACATCTCGAATTCTTAGGTAGTTTCATTGTTCTTTTACGTCTATCAATAAAACTAAAAAGACAATAAAAAAAGAAGCTCTTAAGCCTCTACATATTTTTTATACCATTCATCATATTTCATATTGCTAGGAACTTCGATTCCTTTACCGTTTTTATCTCTAGCAAATCTTGTACTTAAACTATCACCTTCAATGTAGGGTATTTCGGTGCTCCTACAATTAGTGTGCATAGGACTCGCATTAACTCCCACTTGTCGTTCAGATAACTTAAATACCTTACCATCTAAACTTTGGCATGTTTTAGATGTTCTATTATCTAAAGTAGCTAAGTATTCATACTTTTCAACTCCACTTTCTTTAAACGCTATTGAAGTAGCTTGTGACATAACATAACTATGCTCTGTATTAATAAGTGAAATAGATCTTTCATAGGCTACATCCATAACCTCACTTACTCTTTTAGCTACAGTCCTTGAAGATTCACCTCTAGTTATCATTTGTGTCATTTCAGTTTCAAGTATATCTTTTAACTTATCTCGATTAGTTCCCCATATCCTTTGAGAGTAGTTTTTACCACTCCATGGATAAGTTAATATTTCTTTTATTGACTTTTCATCAATCTTAGCAAAAGAAGCTCCAACTCCTACATATTTTTGAACATCATATATAGTTTTGTAATAACTATCTTTTACACTCGCCTTTAAAAGTTCTGTAGTCCCTGTATAAACTTCTGAATAAGTATTGTTGATATATTTATTAATTTGATACTTAATTTCTTCTAGCCTACTAATCCTTGATTTCATAGCTAAAGTATTAAGCTCAATCAATAACTTTTCATCACCAGTGGACTCAATAAGGCTTATATATTCTTTTAAATCATACTTCCATTCTTTAAATTCTTTTGATGTTAAGTATTTCTCTGCTTCTACATAACTTAATTTATTCTCCTTTGCATATCTTTGAAATAAAGTATTTATCTCCTTTTCTATTTCTTTAGAAGCTTTTGCAAATTCTCTATTAAGTTTTCCTTCTAGCTTTTTAACATCCTTCATTTGCTCATCTAGCTTTTGTTGTTCTCTTTTATACCAATACTCTTTACTATTCATCTAAATCATTTCCTAGGTCTGAGTAATCATCAATCATACGTTTTTTTTGTTTTTCAAGCATATTTTCCACTTCACTAGGGTTATCAACCCAAGGATGATTCCTCCAAATTATTTCATCTGGTATGACTCCTTTACTAATTTGAGCTATTTGAGCAGTTTCTAAATCATTTGAAATCATATTTCTTGTCCAAGTTTGATTTATCTTTTTATCTTCATCAGTTAATAAGAATCTTAATATCGCTCTTATTAATTTATTATAAGAAGACTTAAATTCTGTTTCTAATAACCCAGATTTTAATTCAAGCTTTCTATAAAAGAATTTAAGTGCAACTCCACTAGCATTACCTACAGATTCTACATCTTGCTGCAACCCTTGACCACTTTCATATATCTGCTTCTTTAATATTTCTAGAATAACCTTTCTAGCTTCGACTGGTATTTCTATTTGAAGTGTTTTTACCCCACCACCAGCACCATCTGATTCAGTTTTAATTGCTTTGTATCTTTTTAAATCACTAAGGAATTCTCCTAGATTTTCGCCTCCGTAATTTTCAAGTATATAGATAATTTGCTGAATATCCTCCAAATCATTAGCAAATCCACTTATAACTTTATCAAATAAATCAATTAATGCTTTATATTTAGACAAATCACTTATTTTCAAAGAGTTATTAGCGAACTCTATAAATGGAACATCCCCTAAAGTATGCTTAATACTTTCACGCTCTTCAACTACTTCCTCACCTGTATAAGAATCTTTAAACTTCCACCTCTCCATGGTTTCTTTTGTCCAATATTCTATATAAAAAAACACTTGGTCATCTATCTCATCTTCAATAGGTTCTAAAACTGAATAGTATCTAATTACAGCATTAAGAGCTCTTTCTAATCCATTGTCGTAAATAGGGAAAATTTCTTCTGTATTTACTAGTTCGTATTTAAATTCTTTCTTTTCAGCTTCTTTTATCCAATAGTGAAGCCATGCACGACCAACATTAGAAGCTTCTATGCATAAGTTCTTAGACTTTCTAGTAAAATCATCACCTAATACTTTATCGACTTCTGAATTTATCTTTTTATCATTTTCTATATCAAATATAACGGGATAGGTAAACATATAAGAAGCTTTCTCGTCTACTAATAGTTGATGAAAGTTGTGAGCTATCCTGTTATCTGCACTTCTCAGTGGGTCTTTACCTTCATCCTTTGGCTTGACTCCAGTATCAAGAATATCATTTTCGACCTTATAGTATTTCTTTTCAGCTAGTATTATTTCAACTCTTTTTTTATCATTAGCTATTATTTTCTTTATTCTTTCTAAATTCATATACTCACCCCCTTACTTAAATACTGATATACCTACCTTATTATCAACTACCGTATTGCAATAATATCTAATTTGGTCCATGCTGTGATCATGTTCTTTAACAGGCTTATCATCACCTTTTTTACAAGCTTCTTCATCCCAAATATAAGAGCTAAATTCTTTGAAAGTATCTTTGCAACTTTCATCAAATAGTATTTTAGTTTCAGTTAGCAAACTAGCTACCAACCTTATTCCATCTAGTACTGAATTTTTAGCTTGCTTAACCTTAAACTTATCTTTTTTTAATTGAGCTATGAAAGATGCGGCAGAAGGGTCTACTATTACAAACCTTATTTTGTATCCGTCTACAAATTCTTTAAGATCATTAGAATACTCTACATCTGTTTTTTGAATTCCTGTGTCTCTCCCAGAGTAATAATACTCTTTAATCATTACGTGCTTATTATCAAAAGTTTTCCCCCATAATCCAAAAGAAGTAGGGTTTTGAGTACCGTAGTCACATGCTATATAATACTCTTTATATTTATAATCAGAAGCTTTAACAACATGCTTCTCTTTATCAAACATAGAGTATATAATACCTTCTGCTACTACCCATAATCCTAAAATATATCTTTGATAGAATATACCAGAATACATACCTGCATATCTCTTTTTAATCTTTTCTGATAATGATAAGTTATCATTCATTGTAAAATGCAGATACAGTATATTCTTTTCATCTTGTTTATCTATCCAATTAGTTTTAAACCAATGATAAGGTCCATCTGGGTTACAGTTAAACCAAAACTTAGAACCATCGACAGAACAACGCCCTGTAGCTTGATTAACAAATGACTCTGGCATTAAAGCAACCTCATCAAAGAAACATCCAGCTAATGTTATACCCTGTATTAAGTCTTGTGACCTTTCGTCTTTTCCTCCAAAAATATAAAAATAGTTAGTAACTTCTCCTTTACTAACTACCATAAGATTATCTGCTCTTTTATCTTCAACTTTATATTTTCTAGCTTTAAGCATTAGCTTTAACCAAAACAGAACATTACGTCTAAACGATCCAATGGTTTTACCACACATCCCAAAACTTTGACCATTAAATTTACTCATGGCCCAAACTACATATGATAATGACATAGATATTGTCTTACCACTTCTGATAGCTCCATCAGCTATAATTCCATCTTTATAACTTACTGGACTATTTGGAAGCCACCATGTTAAAACTTTCTTTTGTTTCTTAGAAAATGGACTGAATTTTATAGTAGCTTTTTTTACTGAGCTTATTCCTCTACATGATTTCATTTTATATACTTTATCTTTAAGTTTATTTATCCTATTCTTAATCACCCCAAGTATCACCTACTTGAGCTTCTAAAGCTTCCATAAATCCATCATATTCAACTTCTTCATCGTGTCCACCTTGTTTCATTATTTCAAGTTCAAGCTTCATAACATCAAGTTCGAGTTTAGCTTTTTCATTTTCTAATTTTAATCTTGTATCGGTTGGCAATAAATCCATTCTATCTGATAACCATTGAAGAGCTTTCATTTTATCTTGAAGCTTTATGCTCGCTCCATCTTTACCTTGCTTAACTTCACTAATAACAGTTCCATCAACCTCAGCTGATTCTTTAAACCTAACTGTATTTATAATCTTAGTAAGCTTCTTACCTTCTACCTCCAAAGGACCAAAGGGTCCCATTACTGGAACTTCCTCTTGTCCAAAGGTTATGTAATCGGTTATATCGGCAAAAGCTATATCAATGTATCTTTGAAATATATCATCCTCTGACAACATAACCCTATTGAGTTTATCTTGTTTCAACTTATCTATTTCCTGTTTTATGTAAGCATTTGTAAGCAATCTATAGCCATTGCTCTTAGCCGTTATATAATCACAGCCATATGCTTTTTGATAAGCTTTAGTAGCATTAAAACATTTAATATAATAAACACAAAAAAGTCTTTGCTTATCGTTAAGGTCAGTATTATTCAATACTTCATTTACTTCATCTACAATATTATTTTTACTATCTCTCGTCTCCTTAGTGCCATAATCAAAGGGTGCACCCCTTTTATTTTTAGGTGCACCCTTATTTCGTTTCTCTTCTGCCCATTTATATCGCTTTATCCATGATTTTAAAGTATTTATACTAATGTTATATTTATCGCATATTTCCTTTTGTTTTAATCCTTTGAGATAGTCTTTTTTTACCTCAACCTTCATTTCATCCATACCACCACCTCGCTTATTTTGTTTGTTTTGGATAATAAAAAAGAACCCTATTTCTAGAGTTCTATACTTTAAGTTAAATCAAACGTTATACATCCCAATAAAGCTAGTTGTTTTAAATCATAAGTAGTCTTTTGTTTTGCATTTTTTAATATTAATGTAGTCCCTTTACTTCTACAAACAAGAGCTATATCTTTTAAATTTGAAATAGTATATTCAGTAGCATCTAAGATAACGCTCCCACCACATAAAACTATATCTTTTACATCTACAGTTGTTTTTTTCATATTATCACCTCACTTTCAAGTATACAATTCTACTTAATTCGATGTTTTCCTTCTTTTTTTTCAACAATAAAAAGAACCTTATACAAATACTAACTTAGTTATTATATAAGATTCTCTTAGTTTAATTTATATATAAAATTATCATTTGTATCTAATACATAGAAATCTCTTTTAATTAGAAAATAAGAAGCTTCTTCAATCCATTTCTCAATAATATTCTTGTTACTTATATACATGCTGATTATACTGAATAGGTCCTCTTATATGCTTATTTTCTTTACTATCATATTCATATGTTACTAAAACAGTATTGTCATTTACACCTGGCTTATCAATTGCATGCAATAAAAATGCTATTGCGTTATTTTCAAAAATAACCATTGCAGATTCGTTTGCTTCTAAATATTCATCTTCATCTAAAATATCAATAGTTTTTAAAGCTTCCTTCTTTGATCTAATATAGAATTTTTCAAAGTCTTTATCTGTAACTGAAATAGATCCAGAGTTTTCTATTTCATATTTACTTTTTACAAATTTACTTTTTACTGTATTATTATCATTTTTTTTAGCTACATCCCTATCTCCACACCCCACTAATAAAATAATCATAATAAACATTAAAAATATTACTGGTATTTTTTTCATTTTACACCTCCAAAATACATAATACTATATTTTCCGAGGTATTCCTCTTTTTTATTCCATTAATTCAGTTATATTCCTTTCATTATCTATATCACCCACCTCACTCATTCGTCGTTTTGGAGAATAAAAAAGAACTCTATAAAATAGAGCTCTAATTTAACATTTAATTAGTATAGTAATTTTTATTTTATTTGTTATTAGGTTCGCATATACTAGAAGTTTCTGTTAATTCTAATTCATCACTATAATAATCATCTATATTAGGAGCCTTCATTGCTTCTAATGCACCCCTATACTGGTCAGTCGCACTAGCAAGTCCACTTGTTTTTAATAAACTTCTATAATAATCATCTATATTAGGAACCTTCATTGCTTCTAATGCACCCCTATACTGGTCAGCCACACTAGCAAGTCCACTTGTT
>NZ_JAKEDR010000097.1 GCF_023653455.1 Paraclostridium ghonii | reverse complement strand
CTCCATAATTTATCAAATGTTTTATTAAAACACTCAAATTCAATTTCATTTATTTGTCTTACTTTCATAATTCTCATTAGACTGTTGCTTAAAAAACAAAAATCAAATTTATCTATATCCGTTATTTTTATATCAGATTGTTCTATATTAATTCCTAATTCTACACATAACTCCATAATCCTTCTTTTCATTGTTCCCTCTAATATTGGTAATTTTTCATTTGGAGTATATATTTTTTCATCTTTTATAAAAAATATATTACTCATAGAACATTCAAGTATTCTATCATAACAATCTATAAAAATTGCATCATCATAGCCATTTTTAACCGCAAATTTTTTTGTGTATATATTTTCAAAATAATTAGTAGTTTTATGCCTATATAATATACTGTCACATCTTCTTATTGGAGATACATTAAGTTTAAATCCTCTTGTATATGTTTCTTCTTTATAAAGAATATCTCTTGTTGATATATTATATCCTTCATCAAACATAGTCAATCTAAGAGCCTTATTATCTACTTTTTCACATTTTATATACTCTATTATTCTTTCTTCTATAAAACTTTTAGTTTCTTTTATATCTAAATTTAAAGTTTCTATAGATTTAAATATTCTGTCTAAATGCAAATTTAAACAAATAGGATTCCCACTTTCAATTTTTATGGTTTCAAATAGCCCAATTCCAAATTTACTTAACTCACTATTAAATGATACATTATTCTTCATAATAGCCTCTTACTGCTTTCATTATAGATTTTGCTTTATCTAGTGTTTCTTGGTACTCTTCTTGTGGATTTGAGTCCCAAGTTATTCCTCCTCCAACTTGGAAGTATATATCTTCATCTTTTTTTATCAAAGTTCTTATTGCAATATTAAAATCCATATCTCCATTAAAACCTATATATCCTATTGATCCAGTATATACATTTCTTTGAGTTGGCTCTAATTCATCTATTATCTCCATAGCTCTTATTTTAGGAGCTCCAGTTATAGATCCCCCAGGAAATGTTGCTTTTATTACGTCTATACTACTTAAAGAATCTTTCAGTTTTCCAGTTACAGTAGATACTAAGTGACTTACATTTGCATAAGGCTCTATGACAAATAATTCAGGAACCTTTACAGTTCCTATTTTAGATACTTTTCCTAAATCATTTCTTTCTAAATCTACTATCATAAGAAGTTCAGCCTTATCTTTTTCACTATTTCTTAGTTCTTCTTGCAATCTCATATCTTCTTCTATTGTATTTCCTCTAGGTCTTGTTCCCTTTATAGGTCTAGCTTCTATAGTTTTATCTATACATTTAATGAATCTCTCTGGTGAATTTGATAAAACTTGGTAGTTTTCAAAATTTAAAAAAGCAGCAAACGGGGCTTTACTTACATCTCGTAATTTTTTATATAATTGATAGCTTGATAAGTTAGTTTTCCCAGAAAATCTTTGAGTTAAATTAGCTTGATATATATCACCTTGCTTTATATAATCTCTTACTTTTTCTATCGCATTTATGTATTCATTCTTTTTAAAATTAGAACTTAGTTTAACTTCAATTTGTTTCCCATTAAAATCATATTTTAAATTTTGTTTATCAGCATTTAATATTTTTGATTCTATTTCCTTTGCTATACTAAGCTCTTCTTCTTGACTGATTCCCGGAGTTGCTATATAAGTTTTATTTTCTAAGTGATCTACAACTATTACGAAATTATAAAACCCAAAATATAAATCATAAACTCCCGTATCATCTATAGCTGTTCTTGGTAATTTTTCTATATAGTTTCCTACATCATAAGATAAATACCCTACCGCACCACCTATAAATGGTATATGAGTATTATTTTCAACTTTGTATTTATCCAACTTTTCTTTTAATGTATCTAATGGATTAGATTTAGAATCTTTCATTTTAATAACATCAAATGGTCTTGAGCTTATAAATGAGTATCTACCTAACTTCTCTTCATCCATACCACTATCTAGTATAAAACTATCTTTTTCATCTTTAAATAAAGTGTATATTTCAAATGCATCCAATTTTGTAGAAATTTGTTTTAACATTTATTTGACCTCCTCGTATCCTCTAAATTGACTTATAAAATTTCTTAATATATCATGTCCTTGCTCAGACAAAATAGCCTCTGGATGGAATTGAACACCTTCTATGTGGTATTTTTTCGACCTAACTCCCATAATCTCTCCATCTTTTGTTTTTGCTGTAACTTCTAATTCATCTGGTAGTGTGGTTTCATCTATTATTAAAGAATGATATCTAGTCACATTCAATGGATTGTTTAAATTTCTAAATACACCTTTATTTATATGGTCTATAGGGTGAACTTTTCCATGAACAGGCTTATTTGCTTTAACTACCTTTCCACCAAATGCATGTCCTATTATTTGATGACCTAAACATATACCAAGAATTGGTTTTATACCTTTAAAATGACTTACCACTTCAATGCATATCCCAGCTTCTTTTGGAGAACAAGGTCCTGGTGATAATACAATAATTTCAGGATCTATGTTTTCTATATCTTTTATAGTAATCTCATCATTTCTTTTTACTAATATGTCTTCACCTAACTCTCCTAGAAATTGAACTAAGTTATAAACAAAAGAATCATAATTATCTATCATTAATATCATAAAATGCCCCCTTTAATTAAATAAATTTCATAAAATTTATTTATTTGTTATTTTTTTTATTTTTACTACAAGTTAATTATATATTTGTTGAGAAATCCATGTCAATATAGACGTTTTTGATGAAATTATTCATAATATGTTTAGTATATTTATTTATCTTCATCAAAAACTATTATTGATATAATTACTAATTTATACATTATCGGGAGGCTTTACAATGAATAAGTATATTATAATAAGATCTGATACAAAATCAATTTCTTCCCCTATGTCTAAAAAAGAAGCCTTAAAAACTATGAAATCTTATGATAGGCAAGGTATATCATCTATAATAATATATGAAAATAAAGAAATTAATTTAAACTTTTCAAAAAATAGATAAATTAAAAAGGAGCTTAAGAGCTCCTTTTTGTCCATCTATAACCTACATTATAGTATTTTTCCTTTTTTCCTTTTTGATTTCTAGTCTCAATAAGTTCATTTATCTTTTCAACGTATTTATCGTCATTCGTTAACCTTATTAAACTAGTTAGATAATATGCATTTGTGCTTTTTGGTATCTTTTTATTTATGACTAAGTCTATAGCCTTTTTGGCTGCGTTAAAGTTTTTCAAATGTGTATGCCCTTCTTCAAATGTTTTTTTAGTATTATAAGCTATATAACCTTCTTTAACCTGAAATATAATAAACTCTTTTTTTTCAAATACTTTGTTATACATACACTTCATCCTTTTTTAGAAATAGTCTTATTATATAATATTAAAATTTCTAAAAAAGTGAATCTATTTATTTATATTTTTATATTAAATTTATTTTATTTATAAAGTTGTGATACTGTTACAAATTTATATCCTCTTTTTTGCATTTCCGGAATAAATATGTCTAAGGCTTCTACAGTATTATTTGTAGCATAATCATGTAATAAAATTATATCTCCATTTTCAACGTTATTTATTATAGCATTTGCAATATTCATAGCACCTGGGTTTTTCCAATCTTTAGCATCAACATGATCCCATAGTACTACTTTATATCCATGTTTTTGTGCAATTTTTCCTAATGCATCTTCTTTGTAGCTTCCATATGGGGGCCTAAATAAAGTAGGTTTTTTACCCGTCATTTTCACTATAATCTCTTCACATTTAAGAATTTCTTTCTCTAACTGTTCATTTGATAAATTTGAAATATCTGGATGATTAAAAGTATGATTTCCTATTTCATGCCCTTCTTTACTTGCTCTTATAAGAGGTTTACTATACCAATTGGCATGTTTTCCTGCTATAAAAAAAGTAGCCTTAACATCATGCTTTTTTAATATGTCCAATACTTCATCCGTTTCTTTTGGATGAGGTCCATCATCAAAAGTTATAGCTAAATATTTTTTATCTCTAGGTCCATTTGTTATAAATACTTCTTCGTTTTTTTCACAAAAAGATATACTGCTTATAGATATTACAAAAAATGAAGCTATTAAAATTATTGAGTATAGTTTATTTTTTTTCTTTTCCATTTTTTTATGCTTCCTTTCATCTGTCAATTATTCACTAAAAAAGTTTTGAGTATAATATAATTTATAATGTCCACCAAAACTAACTCCTACTCCTATGTTTTTATAATCGCCTAAAATATTTTTCCTATGCCCAATAGAGTTCATTAATGCTTCATGAGCATATATAGCATTTATTTGTCCTGCAGCTATATTTTCACCAGCTACACTATATCTTATGTGTTCTTTTTTCATTCTATCAAAAGGACTTTTTCCTTTTTTATTTTCATGGTCAAAGTAATTTTTATCCCTCATATCTATACTGTGCTTTAATGCACTTATACTAGCTTTTTCATTAAAATTCAATCTATTTAATCCTTCTTTATCTCTAACACTATTTATAAGGTCTATCGTTTGCATTTCAAAGCTAGTTTTTAATTCTTCACTATATTTAGGATAAATGTCTTTCAAGCTCTCCTCAATAGTTTTATCTATAACTTGATAAGATGTAACTTTGTTATCTTTATATAAATCATAAAATATAGTAATATATTTATTGTCTTCTATAAAAATATCAAATTGATCTTTGGAATCAATCATAAATTTAGTATTTCCTTTTTTCTTATATTCTATAGGTTTATGATTTATTCTAATAAAGTCAATATTATCTCCAAGTTTTATATTATTTATATCGCATGAGTTTATTGAATTGCTATAAAGAGCTACTACTTTTTGATTTTTTATTCCTACCATAGCAAAATTATTTTTAACATTATTGTATACATACCAAGTAAATCCATATTCACTTATATCTTTTCTATCTGGATTTCCAATTTTACTTATTAAACTTTTTTCACTATCCCCAATTTTTATTTCTTTATATTTTTTTATATTTATATCATCTAATGACATAGCATTTTCTACTTCTTCCACTTGATTTATATTACTTACATCTTCTTTTTTTTTAAATTCAAAATCAATATTTGCTTTATTTATAAATATAGCTATTGTAAGTATGAATACCATTAAATATAATAATTTTTTCAAACAATCACTTCCTCGTTATAATAACTATTTGTAACGTTTTTTAATTATATACATTTATTGGTATTTATATTCTTGTTTATAAGTAAAATAAATACAAAAAATAGGCTAACAATTATAATTGCTAGCCTATTTTATACTTGAAATAAGTTCATCTAAACTTTTATTAAAAATACTTGGTTTATCAAATTTCCAATTGCCTTGATACGATATTTCTTCGTTTATATAAAAAGTTCCATATCCATGCTTTTTGCCATGTTTAAATTCACCTGAGTATTTTTTATTGTCTGGCCATGTATAAACACCTTGACCATGAGGTAAATTATTTTTGAATTCACCTTCATATATTATAAACCCATTATAATCATAACAAGTTCCTATTCCATCCATTTTACCATATTTAAACTCACCTATATACGTTCCACTATCTTTCCATGTATATATCCCATGTCCTTCTTTTTTGCCATGTTTCCAATTTCCTAGGTATTCATCACGACTTGAATAAATCATTTTTCCTATTCCATTCATTACATCATCTTTCCATTGTCCTATATATATACATTTATTCTGTAGTTCACATACTCCATTTCCATTTTTCATATCATCTTTAAATTCACCTACGTACTCGAGCTCACTTCCATCCTCTTGTAAAAATATATATGTTCCTTTTCCTGTCATTTGTCCATCTATCAATTTACCTATATATCTATCTCCATTATAGAATGTATGAATTCTACCGTAAGCTGTTTCATTAGTATTATTTATGTTATGTACGTTTATGTCTTGTCCACTTTCTAATGCTAATACCTCTTGTTTGCAGTGCGATGATTTTTTTAATCTAAACTTATTAAAAAAACTTATACGTTTAGCTTCTTTTTCTATACTATATATAGTTTTTTTATATATTTCTATTAAGTCTTTATTATTTTTTCCTGTGTTCATATAAATACCCCACCACTTCCAAATTACAATTTTACATGTTTAATATTATTATATATTAAAATTCTACTTTTTTTCTATAGTTTCTCTAATTTTAGTCTTTAAAATATCCAAAATACAACAAAGAACATGTAAAATTACATGCTCTTTGTTGTATTTTGGGGTTCCCATTTAAATTTTAATAACAATGTGATCTAAATTTTAATACCAATAAATAACACTTTTAAATTATAAAAAAATTTATTATGTATTTATGTTTTAGTCAATCCTAATTTAATAACTGTAGATATTTGTGCTTATTATATATCACATAATCTATTTTAACTTTATTTTTTATACATCATTTTATAAATATTTTTCTTTAAATCCTCTACCTTTAACTTCATTTACATCATTTACTGATATAAATGCTTTTTTATCATGTTCTAGTGCTATTTCTTTGATTTTAGGAATTTCATTGGAAGAAACTATACAATATATGATTTGCTTTTTCTCATGAGTATATGCCCCCTGAGCTTCAATTAGAGTAACTCCTCTTATAAGGTCTTTCATTATACATTTAGCAATTTCTTCACTTTTATTAGATATCAGCATTACAGATTTCTGATTATTCATCATATCTTTAACAATACTCATTGAATATACGTTTAAAAACATTGCAATTAACGTATACATGGCTAATTCTAGTCCGAATAAACTAGCTCCAATACAAACTATTAAAAAATTTATAAAAAGACCCGTATCTTTCATAGGTACATTTTTCTTTATTTTTAAAATAGCAGCGATTATATCAGTACCACCCAATGATGATTTAGCCTTAAATACTATACCTAATCCTACACCCCCTAATATGCCTCCGTATATAGTTTGCAGTAATAAATCATTTATGGGTATGTAGTTCCCTATATTTTGTGTTATACCTAATATAAAGGAAAATAAAACCATATTTATTAAACTCGTTATGCAAAACTCTTTTTCTAAAAATATAAAACCTAAAATAAATATAGGTATGTTAATTAAAAATGATAGCAAACCAATATTGATATTAGTAACAAAGTGTAATGCAACAGATATTCCAGCAACCCCTCCGCCTAATAAGTGTGCTGGTTTTAAAAAACCATTAATTCCTATTGATGCGATAGTTATGCCAAGTATTATAACCAAATACCTAAGTAATATGTTTTCTTCCAATGTATTATTAACCTGACTCATTATAATTCTCCCTTCAAAATCAGTTAATGTATAATATTAATTAAAAAAATTAATCAATATAGGGATTAATATTACCGTTATCGTCCCTGATATTCCTATAGCTAATCCACTCATAGCCCCTTCAATTTCACCTAGTTCTAAAGCCTTTGTTGTCCCTAGTGCATGTGATGCTGTTCCTAATGCAATTCCTTTTGATACTGGGTGCTTTGTGTTTATAAATTTAAAAATAGGTGTAGCTATCATTCCCCCTACTATTCCAGTTAGTATTATAGCAACTATAGTTACAGATTCAATACCTCCCAATGTAGAAGTTAAAGAAATTCCCATCGGTGTAGTTATTGATTTTCCTAATAAAGAGTCCATTATTAATTTATCGGAATTTGTCATTTTAGTTATAATCAAAATACTTATAAACGAAACTACAACACCTGATGTTATTCCTATTACAATTTCATGTAAATGCTTCTTTAATAAGTCATATTGCTTGTATAAAGGTATTGCTAATACTATAGTTACAGGTGATAAGAAAAAGTTTATAGTATCCCCTCCTATTTTATAGCTTTCGTATGAAATATGACTTACTTTTAAAAATATTATTATTCCTAAAATAGCTATTAATAAAGGATTACATATAGCCAATTTTGTTTTCTTTTGGATATGTACTCCCATGCTAAAAAATAATATAGATACAACAATTCCAAATATAGGTGTTTGTAATACGTTATACATTTTCCTGTCCTTTCTCGCTCTTAATTTCTATCATTTTTTCAACGACCATAGCTGTTATAACCATAACTAGTGTAGTACTAATTACTATTGTGGCAGCTAAAACTATAATATTTGAACTGATTAAATCTAGTGAATTGATAAGAGATACCCCTGCAGGTACAAAAAAGATAGCCATATTATCTAAAAAGAAATTGCTCAGTTCTTCTATAGATTCTACTTTTATAATTTTAGATTTTAAGAGTACAAATAATATGATCATCCCAATTATACTTCCAGGTATAATAATTATATTGGATAAAAATGAACTAATGTATTCTCCTACGGCCCATATTGTTAGTATTAGAGCCAGTTGTCTTAGTAATTTCATTTATCTTCTCCTCTTTTTTTTGTAAAGTTAAAAGGAAATTTCTTACCCCTTTAACTTCCATATATATATTACTACTATATGTTTATTTTTTCAAACCTAATTTTAGTATATTTTCACCCTAATTTTATCAAAATTTCTCCATTTTTGTCTATATAGTTGTTATTATCTCCATCAATTATCTGTGCATATCCATTTTCAAAATCTGAAACTGATTTTAACGTAGGAAGTATTTTTATTTTTCCTTCTTTATTTAAAAATCCCCACAATCCTCCTTTAGGTATACTCATCCCTCTAGTTAATGAATTTGATCCTATGTTAAACCTCGCCAATCCATCATAAAATTCACATGCAT
Source organism: Paraclostridium ghonii (assembly GCF_023653455.1). GTDB lineage: Bacteria > Bacillota > Clostridia > Peptostreptococcales > Peptostreptococcaceae > Paraclostridium > Paraclostridium ghonii. The sequence goes on along the minus strand of NZ_JAKEDR010000097.1, from coordinate 3,873 downwards.
AATCAAATATAGGTTCAATAACTATATCTCCTGACATATTTATGTAACCCCATTTATCATTTATACATATAGGTGCTAGCCCCTCACTAAATGATTTAGCTCTATCAAATTTAAAATCTATAATTTGTTCTCCTTCTTTGTTTACATATCCCCATTTGTCATTTAATCTTACTCCCGCTAACCCCTGTGAAAAATCATTAGCTATATCAAACTCAGGTTTTATAATGAATTCTCCTTTTTTATCTATATATCCATACTTATTCTTACTTTCAACTAATGATACGCCTTCTTTAAATTTATTAACATAACTAAAAGCTGGTTCTATTACAATTTCTCCTTCTTTATTTATGTAACCCCATCTTTTGTTCATTTTTATAGACGCCATATCTTCACTAAAGTTTGATGCTGCTTCAAACTTAACATCTATAACTTGATTTAAATCCATATCAAAAAATCCATACTTACCTTCAACTTTAATTCTTGACAGCCCTTCGCTAAAATCTGATGCACTATCTAAATGTAAAAATATATTATTATAACCACTTTCATCCATGTAACCAAAAACCCACCTTACAGATTTTCCAATACGTTTAATATAAGTAACAATACAATATCCATCTCTAAATCTTTCTGATACATATTTAAATTTAGGCTTTATAACTATATTATTATTTTCATCTATAAATCCATACTTTCCATCTCTTAGTACAGGAAGAAACAATTTTTTATTTAACATAAATAACCTCCTTTTTATTAATTATTAACACTTCTCTAATAATTAATATTATTTTTTTCTATTTCCTATACTAAATTTCAAATATAAATGAATAAATTTCTCCATAAAAAAAAGAGTGCATTGCACTCTTATCTTTCTTTTAATATAGATTCAACTTGTGAATTATTGTACATACTCTCTGGATCCTGAGCTCTTAAGCTATAAAATGTTTGTTGAGCTTTTTCTAATTCTCCTTGTTTGTAATAAATCATTCCCATGTTATAGTAACTATCATCATAGTAATTATCTGACGGCTTATAAGTATTTACGTATTTTTGATAATATCTTATAGCTTCTTCATTATTTTTAATTTTTTCATTTAATTGAGCTAATTGGTATATAGATTCTGATATATATTTCTTTGTTTTACCATTTTTAACTACCAATTCTAAATATTTTATAGCGTCTTCAGTCTTACCTTCTTTTTTAAGCTCCATAGCTTTATAAAAAAGTTCCTCTTCATCTCCAACTATAACTTCTGATTTTTCTTGTTCTTCTTTTGTTTTATCACTTTCAGTTTTAACTTCTTTTAATTCATCCTTAGTTTTATCTAGCTTTTTATTTGTTTCATTCAACTTTTCTTCTTTAGCTTCTACTTGATCATTAAGATGGCTTAACTTTTTCATATTATTTATATATAAAGCTCCTATGCCTAATATTAAAATAACTATTACTGTATATAATGTCTTATGACTTTTATTCTTTTTAGTGTCTTTCTTATTTGTTTCTTCTTTTTTAGGAGTTTTAGGAGTCTCCTTTTCAAATAATAAGTTGTCTTTATCAACTAGCCTTAGCATATCCATATATTCATTAGCTTTTATATTATCACCTAATTTTTCATATATTAAGTGTAAAAGCAAATAAGGTTCTATAAGATCTGGTTCTTCTGTTCTTATATTTTCAAGAATTTGTATACTTTCTTGATATAAATCATTATTTATAAATCTTACAGCATGATTGTACCTACTTAAAAATACATTGAATTCTTCAGAGTTTAATATATTTACATATTTTTTTGCTAATTCATTATTATCGTAACATAAACTTTTGTAAAAACTTTCAAATGCTTCATCAAAATTACATTTTAAAAGCTTTAATAATCCTTTTAAGTTTAAAATATCTACATCTTTAGGATTTAATTCTAAGGCTTCTTCTATAATTTCAATAGCACTTGTCATAAATTTTCTTTGTATCATGTTTAAAGCTTCATTGTACTTTTTATAAGACTCTAACTTTAATTCCCTAGTATCTTTTTTTTGTTTTTTAGTTTTATGTTTTAGTTTTTGTATAGTTTCATCTTTACTATTACTTGTTACATATGTTTTTTTAAGAGTTTTTAAAGTTTCATTAATTTCTTCATCATCTATGTTGAAAAAAGTAGTATCATTGCTATCTTCACTTATTAGCGATATATCTATTATTTTTTTATGTAAATTTTTTATATCGCTCTCTATGTTTAACTTCAGTATAATAATCACCTCTTTACAAAATATCATATTATTAAAATACCATATTAAATCAAATTAGTCAAAAGTATACATTTTTTTACAAATGTAACCATAAAAATAAAAGCGTGTTTTCACGCTTTTATTAAATCTTTTTTATACTACTTTCATCTATTTTATAAATTTCTTTTGAATATGGATTTATTAAATACACTTCCTTTGATTTGAAAAAACCTCGATTTACAACCCCATAATAATATATATCATTTTTCTTGCCTATAAACTTATCTACAACCTCTTTATTATCTACATATCTTAAAGCTTTTTCTTTTTCTTCAATAGTTACATGTTTAAATTTTTCATCAATTCCCTTTAATTTCTTTTCTAAAATGCTTTGAGATGTACTTTTACTTATTGTAAACTCTACATTTCCATTTGATGCGGCTCTCCAGTGACCATCACCATAGCTGTTATTATAAGACTTTTGTTCATCTAAATATGAATATACTTTTTTATTTCTAGGATCAATTAAAAATTCATCAATCTTATCTTTACCTACAAATACCTCTGCATAATAATACTTACTCCCATTTAGCATTTGTTGGAAAATATTAGCTTTTATGTCCACTACATCTATACCACTTTTTTTAGATATTAATTGTATTACTTCCTCATTTGTCATATTATACATTTCTAAATTTTTCTCAAATTCTGATGATAGCTCCCCTAAAAATTCATCATCTAAATAATATTGCTTCAAATAATCTATATACTCTAGTGATTTTTGATAGTTACCATTCTTATTTTCCGTTTTTGCCTTTTCTATGTAATATTCATACATTTCTTTTATACATTCTTCTTTTTTATTTTGGGCTAACTCATAATATCTTTTATCCTCAGTTATAACTTTATCAAAATTTTCTATAGCTTCTTTATACATTTTTTTATTTTGATTTTCTAATCCTTCATTGTAAATCTTCCTTGAGTCTTCTATAACATCTATTTTTTTTGCATAAACATTAATTTCATTTTTAGATATCTTCAAAGTTGATACCGCTTGTATGTATCCCATTGCTGTATTATAGCTTATTTTTTCTTGTAAATATAAATCATTTACTCTTTTAGCTTGATTAATTATATTCTCTGTATCTATGTAAACTGTATCTAGTTCATTAACTATATTTATTAAAGAAATAAAATAATCTTTTCCAATTTCACCTTTTATATACTTATCACCATATGTTATAAGTATTTTGTTTACTTTTTTAGATAAATTTTTACTCAATCTATTCATTTTAGTATCAGAAAATTCTTCTTTAATTTTATCATAATAAGATATCGCTTCCGAGTAATTTCTTTTTTCTATATATCCTACAAGTTTATTACTTTCACTACTTACACTAAAACTATCAGCAGTAACCATTATAAATATACCTATAAATATAATCCCTAAAACAGTTAATGCAGATTTTATTATTATTTTGTTGTTTCTATCTATAAATTCGATTATTCTTCCCAAAAACCCTTTCATAACTAACCTCTTACCTTCCTTTAATAGCATGTGTTTTACTATTTATTATACCATATATAGTTATTATTAACTATATATTCTAATTTATATCAAAAAAACAACATTTTAAGGCAATGTTGTTT
>NZ_JAKEDR010000096.1 GCF_023653455.1 Paraclostridium ghonii | reverse complement strand
ATTATTAATATATAGAATGAAATAATAAAATAACTATTAAACCAAGGAAAGACAAAGTTATGAAAATGAAATGGGAAGAAAAATTTATTGAATTATACACTAAAGGTAAAGTAGAAGAAGCAAAAAAATTAAAAAATATTCATGTTCCAAATAAGCTATATAAATATCAAAAAATAGATTTAAATAGACTTAAAAATCTAGAAGATGGAAAGTTATACTTTTCAAATAGAAAAAACCTAAATGATCCATTTGATTTGCTACCAGCTTATTATGATGAGGATGAAGTAGTGAGATTATTAAAAGAAGAAGATAGTCCGGCAAACAGTTTATCAAAAGAAGATATAATTAATAAAATAGACAAAGTTTTAAACAGTTTTAGTAATCATATTAAAATATTATCTTTAAGTACTAGTATATATAATATACCTCTATGGACTCACTATGGAGATAATCATAGAGGTATGTGTATAGAATATGATATAGACAAATTGGATAGAGATAGCGATTTTTATGATTGTTTATTAAAAGTAAGTTATATAGATAAAAAAATAGAAATAACTAAAGTTTTAAAAAATACTTTATCTAATTTAATAAATCATGATGAAATAAAAACAGATTCAACATTTTTATTATATTTTACTTTGACAATGAAGCATAAAAGTTGGCAGTATGAGAATGAATGGAGAATTATATTAAAAAGTAATAGTGGAGAGTGTGGGATAGAAAAAAGTCCAATGAAAGTAAAAGCTATTTATCTAGGTAAGGATTGTAGCAAAAAAAACATAGATAGAGTGGTGGAAATTTCTAAAAAGCTAAACTGTGAAGTATATAAAATGGAATACTCTAAAGGCATTGATTTTAGATTAATACCTAAAAAACTATACTAAGTTAAAAAAAATTTTATTTAATAAGATAAAAATATTTGCTATTTTAAAATATAGAGATATATGGTTACATATATTACTAAAAATTATGTATTTTCTGGGATTTATATTTATATTTAAGAAACTAAATAAATTTTGTTGACAATTAATAAAATAAGATACTACAATTTAGATATAAAAAATAAATATACCAGGAGATGTTAGCGGGAGATACTTTTTAAATAAAGAGCCGACGGAGAAATTTGAATAAATTCCGATTTTCAAAGAAACTTTCAGGCAAAAGAATCGCTAACTGATGGATCTCTGGAAAGCCCTTGATTTATAAGGCGCCGAAGAAGAAATGATACTATAAGTATTAAAACTTTCAGGTACAAGAAACAGAGGATATAGGAATATTATATATTTCTATATCCTCTTTTTAATTCCATAAAAATATATTAAGGAGAAGTTTAACTATGGAAAATCTAAAAAAAACGTATCTATTAAGACAACATGAAGCTTTGAGAGCAAAGATGATAGACTTTGCAGGATGGTATATGCCGCTAGAATATGAAGGGTTAACAAAAGAACACGAATCTGTAAGGCACTATGCGGGATTATTTGATGTATCTCACATGGGGGAAATTAAAGTTAAAGGAATAGAAGCTAAGGCATATATACAAAGTTTAATTACTAATGATGTAGGAATATTAGAAGACAATCAAGCTATATATACGTTTATGTGCTACCCTAATGGAGGTGTAGTTGATGATTTACTAGTTTATAAGTTTGATGAAAATAATTTTTATTTAGTTATAAATGCTAGTAATATAGAAAAAGATTTTAAATGGATGAAAGAAAATAAACAAGATTATAATGTAGAAATAAAAAATATCTCTAGTGAAATTTCAGAACTTGCAATTCAAGGACCTTTATCTCAGAAAATACTTCAAGAAATATGTAATGAAAATCTAGATGAAATTAAATCATTTTACTTTAATAAAAATATAAAAGTTAATCAAAATTCTGCACTAGTTTCTAGAACAGGATACACAGGAGAAGATGGATTTGAAATATATTGTAAAAATGAAGATGTAGAAAATATATGGAACAAGTTATTGGAGATAGGAGAAAAATATAATCTTAAGCCTTGTGGTTTAGGATGTAGGGACACATTAAGATTTGAAGCTGGATTACCTTTATATGGAAATGAATTAAGTGAAGATATAACTCCATTAGAAGCAGGGTTTTCATTTTTTGTAAAATTAGATAAAGATAATTTTATAGGAAAGAATTCGTTAGAAAAACAAAAACAAGAAGGCTTAAATAGAAAACTTATTGGATTTGAACTTACTGGAAAAGGGATAGCAAGACAGGGGTATGAAGTTGGTGTTGATGGGAATGTAATAGGATACGTAACAACTGGATATAAATCACCAACTTTGAACAAAAGTATAGGACTAGCACTTATAGATCCCAACTACTCAGAAATTGGAAAAGACATAGATATATCTATTAGAAAGAAAAAAGTAAAAGCAAAAATTATCAATAGAAGATTTTATAAAAAACCAACAGTAATTCATGCTTAAAAATATATATTAAAAAGTAATATAAAACTATTATGGAGGTTGGGTTATGTTTAAATATATACCGATTACAGATGAAGATAAAGAGAAAATGCTAAGTGAAATAGGGGTAGAATCAGTAGATGATTTATTTAGTGATATTCCTAATGAATTAAAACTTAATAGAAGCTTAAATCTAGAAAATTCGAAGAGTGAAATGGAAGTATTAAAAAAAATTAAATCAATAGCTAAAGAAAATACTAGTATAGATGAAATGACTTGTTTTTTAGGAGCAGGAGCATACGATCACTATATACCATCTGTGATTAAACATATTACATCAAGATCTGAATTTTATACAGCATATACACCATATCAAGGGGAGATAAGTCAAGGAACATTGCAAACTATATTTGAATTTCAATCAATGATTTCTGAACTTACAGGAATGGATATAGCTAATGCATCGATTTATGATGGAGCAACTGCAAGTGTAGAGGCATGTGTAATGGCACTTAATAGCGGGAAGAACAAAAATAAAATATTGGTATCTAAATCTATAAATCCAGAAACCATGGAAGTTATAAAAACATATATGAAGTTTAAAGATATTGAAGTTATAGAAATTGATTATGATAAAGTAACAGGTAGAGTAGAGTTAGAAAGTTTAAAAGCAAATATAGATAAAGAAAGTGCATGTGTGTTGGTACAAAGCCCGAACTTTTTTGGGGTTATTGAGGAGATGGAAGAAATAGAATCTATTACTCATGAAAATAAAGCAATGCTTATTATGAATGTAAACCCAATATCTCTAGGAGTTTTAAAATCACCAGGAGAGGTAGGAGCAGACATAGCTGTAGGAGAGGCTCAACCATTAGGAAACTCTTTAAATTTTGGAGGACCCTTTGTAGGGTTTATGAGTACAAAAGCTAAAAACATAAGAAAGCTTCCAGGAAGGATAGTTGGAGAAACTATTGATTCAAGAGGAGAAAGAGCGTATGTCTTAACTCTTCAAGCAAGAGAACAGCATATAAGAAGGGAAAAAGCTACATCTAACATTTGTTCTAATCAAGCTTTAAATGCCCTTTCAGCTACCATATATATGGCTACAATGGGATATAAAGGTTTAAGAGAAGTAGCAAATCAATGTATCCAAAAGTCAAATTATGCTTATAAAGAGCTAATAAAAACTGGAGAATACGAAAGTGTATTTACCGGAGAATTTTTTAATGAATTTACAGTTAAAGCAAAACATAATGTAGAAGTAGTTAATGAAAATTTATTAAAAGAAAAAATAATTGGAGGATTTAATTTAGAAAATAAATTTAAAGAACTTAAGGATTGCTCGCTATATTGTGTTACAGAAAAAAGGAGTAAGGACGAAATTGATAATTTAGTTAATGTAATATCTAGTATGAGCTTTAAAGATAGTAAAGAAAAAATTATTGATACTATGGGGGCTATATAAATGAAAGATTATAATAAATTATTAATAGAAATCTCAAAAGAAGGAAGATTAGCATATTCACTTCCTCCTTTAGATGTAGAGGAAGATAAAAAATTAATTTCTGATAAATTAAAAAGAACTACAAATCCAAAACTGCCTATGGTTAGTGAAGTAGATGTTGTTAGACATTTTACACTTTTGTCAAATAAAAACTTTGGAGTTGATACAGGTTTTTATCCACTTGGATCTTGTACTATGAAATATAATCCAAAAATAAATGAAGATATAGTTTCAATAGAAGAATTTACAAATATACATCCCTATCAAAATGAAAAGACAGTTCAAGGATCATTGCACATAATGTATGACGTTTCAAATATGCTAAAAGAAATAACAGGAATGGATGCAATAACATTACAGCCATCAGCAGGGTCTCATGGAGAATTAACAGGTATCATGCTTATAAAAGCATATCATGAAAATAGAGGAGACTTTAAAAGAAATAAAATTATAGTTCCAGATTCAGCACATGGAACAAATCCAGCAAGTGCAAATCTTTGTGGATGTAAGATAGTACAAGTAAAATCTAATGAAAATGGATGTGTAGATATTGAAGCTTTAAAAGAGGTATTAGATGATACTGTGTGTGCTTTAATGCTTACAAATCCAAGTACTTTAGGTATATTTGAACAAAATATAACTGAAATTGCAGATTTAGTGCATGGATCAGGGGGATTATTGTATTATGATGGCGCAAATATGAATGCCATTATGGGAATTAGTAGACCTTCTGATATGGGATTTGATGTTGTTCATTTAAATCTCCATAAAACTTTTTCAACTCCACATGGAGGTGGAGGACCAGGAAGCGGTCCAGTTGGAGTTAAAAAAGAATTAATACCATTTTTGCCAGTTCCAATAATTGAAAAGAATGAGAATATATATTCATTGAATTATAATAAGGAACATTCTATAGGTAAAATAAAGAATTTTTACGGGAATTTTGGAGTTATATTAAAAGCATATTCATATATTTTAACTATGGGTTCAGATGGATTAAAATTAGCAAGCCAAATAGCGGTACTAAATGCAAATTACTTAAAAGATAGACTTAAAAATTACTATACATTACCTTTTAACACTTTATGTAAGCATGAGTTTGTATTAAGCGGAAAAAACCTTGGACAAGTAACAACTATGGATGTTGCCAAAAGACTTTTAGACTATGGATATCATCCTCCAACAGTATATTTTCCACTTATAGTAGATAGTGCAATAATGATAGAACCAACGGAAACAGAAAGTCGAGAAACTTTGGATAGCTTTATAGATGCAATGATAAAAATATCAGAAGAAATAAAAAATAATCCAGAGGTATTAATAAGTTCTCCTCACAACACACCTGTAGGCAGATTAGACGAAACGAGGGCAGCTAAAAAACAAATCTTAAAATGGTAAAAACAAACAGGAGATGTCTTTAAAATAGGCACCTCCTGTTTATTTTTACCATTTTAAAGGCAAAAAGAAGGAATATATCGAAATTTAGTTGAATAGTTATTTAACAATATTAGTATAAAAGGAGGATTTTATGGAATCTGAAATTACAAAGAGTGTTTTTACTGTTAATTTGGACATGATAGCAACTTTAGCACTGGCAACACTACTTTTACTTTTAGGAAATTACTTACGAAAAAAAGTTAGTTTTCTAGAAAAGTTTTGTATACCTGGACCAGTTATAGGTGGACTTTTATTATCAATCATAATTTTTATTTTAAAGAGTGCAAATCTATTTAATATAGAAATGGACACAACTTTACAATCTCCTTTTATGATAGCATTTTTTACAACAATAGGATTAGGAGCTAGTTTTTCTCTTATAAAAAGAGGAGGCAAGTTATTAATAGTATATTGGATATTATGTGGAGGGCTTGCAATATCTCAAAATATAATAGGTGTATTAGGAGCTAAAATAACACATATAAACCCTCGTATAGGTATTATGTGTGGGGCTGTTTCTATGGAAGGAGGTCATGCGGCAGCGGCTTCATTTGGAGAAACCGTAGAAGGGTTGGGAGTAAATGGAGCAGTTACAATAGGTATGGCAGCTGCAACATTTGGAGTTATGTGTGGAGGAATTGTAGGTGGCCCAGTTTCTAGATATTTAATAGATAAATACAATTTAAAGCCAGCATTAGATGACAATATTGAAAATATATCTGTAGAAGAAGCTGCAGGAATAAAACTAAGTAACTCTTTTAACTCAAACACTATTATAACTCAAATTGCAATAATAGCATCATGCATGACTATTGGGAATTTATTTGGAACATGGTTTTCAAATGTAACAGGGGTATTACTTCCAGGATATGTAGGAGCTATGTTTGTTGCAGTTTTATTTAGAAATTTAAATGATAAGATAAAAATTGTTAATATAGATTTATATTCAGTTGATATAATAAGCAATGTTTGTTTAGGCATATTTTTAACAATGGCATTAATGACTATAAAATTATGGGAACTAGCAGGTCTTGCAGGGCCAATGACAATAATAGTATTTGCACAAGTAATATTTATAGTTTTATATGGAATATTTATTGGATTTAGAGTTTTAGGAAAAGATTTTGATGCAGCTATCATGGTTTCAGGTATGTTGGGACATGGGCTAGGCGCAACTCCAAATGCGTTAGCTAATATAAATTCTGTAACATCCAGATATGGAAATTCAGCAAAAGCACTTTTAATAGTTCCATTGGTTGGAGCATTTTTAATAGATTTGATAGGCATTCCGACTATTGTAGCATTTATAAACTTTTTTAGTTGAAAAGTATTAGATTACATAAAAATTAAGTATATATATTCACAACTAAAACTATAAGTGTTAGAATTTACTAAACTATATAAAAAGGAGCATAAATATATGTTTAAGCAAATGAGAAGAAAAGAAAGAGAAACTGAAAATGTAGAAGCTTTAGATATTTTGAAAAATGGAGAATATGGTGTATTATCTACGATAGGTGAAAATGGATATTCATATGGAGTACCATTAAGTTATGTATATTCAAGTGAATCAATATATTTTCACTGTGCACTAGAAGGTCAAAAGCTAGATAATATTAACTACAATAATAAAGTTTCATTTTGTGTAATAGGTAAAACTTGTGTAACTCCTGAAAAATTTAGTACAAAATATGAAAGTGCTATTGTATTTGGAAAAGCCAGTGAAGTTTTTGAAGAAGAGAAAAGTGAAGCTTTATTAGAATTATTAAAAAAGTATTCACCTGATTTTATAGAAAAAGGGAAAATGTATATAAAAAATGCTAGCGATAAAACTAAAGTAATAAAAATAAAAATTGATGAAATTTCAGGTAAAGCCAATTAATCAAATACACAAAACTTATAATCGTAACTTTATTGCAACTACTTACTTTTTACACTGTTACATTTCTATCCAATAATTACCATGGAAAAAAATACGTAATTTAAAGTAATATATAATTGATATGATATGTAAAAAAGGAAGTAGGAATAAATATGAGTGAAAACATAATGGATTTAATAGTTGATACTTTGCCTGTACCTATATGGATAAAATCAAAAGATGGAGCGTTTCTAAGCATAAATAAAAAATTTGAAGAGACATATATAAATAAAGATTTGAAAAAAGCAGACATTATAGGTAAATTTAATAAAGATGTATACCCTATGGAAATAGCTAAAAAATATGATGAAAATCATAAAAAAGTTATAGAAAGTAAAAAACCTATGGTATTTGAAAATAAATGTGGCGATAAAATAACCAAAGCTTATGTAACACCTATTATTGATAGTAAAAATGAAGTAATTGCTGTATCGGGAATAATAGAAGATATATCGGAATCTAAGCAGTATGAAGAAGACAATATATATCAAAAGAATTTAATGGAAACTATAATAAATAGTATACCAGATATAGTATTTTATAAAGATTTAGATAGTAAATATGTAGGTGGAAATAAAGCCTTTTTTGAAGGTTTTTATAGAAAAGATAAAGTGGATGTAATAGGAAAGACAGATTTAGAATTAAACGAAGATAAGAAACTAGCAGCATACCTTATTAAAAAAGACAAAGAAGTAATAAAAAGTAAACAGAATATATATTCAAAACTAAAAATAAAAAATAGAGAAAATGAAATTATATATCTAGAAAGCATAAAAACACCAGTAATAAATAAAAAAAATGAAGTTGTTGGAGTAGTTGGAGTATCTAGAGATATAACAAAGAGAAAAAAACTAGAAAATATGTTAAGGCAAATGAGTTATAAAGATAAATTAACAGGACTTTACAACAGAGCATATTTTGAAGAAAAAATAACTCTTTTAAATAATGAAAAATTTTACCCTTTAAGTATGATAATGGGGGATGCGAATGGACTAAAAAAGTTAAATGATACAAAAGGGCACTTAGAAGGTGATAAGTTAATTATAAAAATTTCAGAAATTTTAAAAAATAGTTGTAGAAAAAAAGACCTAATCTTTAGATGGGGTGGAGATGAATTTGTAATACTTATGCCAAATACAGATACTCTTGCTGCTCAAAGTGTGCACAACAATATAATTGAAAACTGTAAAAAAGCTAGCTATGGTGATATTAAAGTAAATATAGCTTTAGGATTGACTACTAAAATTAAAAATGAAGAAGATTTTGAATCCATGTTAAAAGAAGCAGAAGACATTATGTATCAAGAAAAGTTGTTATCTAAAGAAAGCAGGAGGAACTTTATAGTAAAATCTTTACAAAAGACATTAGAGGAAAATAGTTTAAAAACTAAAGAACATATTAGTAAAACTGTAAAATACGCATCTAAAATAGGAAAAAGGTTAAATTTAGGAAGTAAAAAAATGCATGAATTAGAGTTACTAGCACACCTACATGATATAGGTAAAATTGGGGTATGTGAGCGTATAATTGAGAAGCAAGGTCCTCTTACACCAGAGGAATATAGCTTAATAAAAGATCATAGTGAAAAGGGATTTAGAATAGCTAATTGCACACCTGATTTGTCTCACATTGCTTATGGGATTTTAACTCATCATGAACGCTATGATGGCAAGGGCTATCCTCTAGGTTTAAAAGGAGAAGAAATACCTTTATTATCGAGAATAATATCAGTAATAGATGCATTTGATGCAATGACAAGTGATAGAGCATATAGAAAAGCGATGACAAAAGAGGAAGCTATAGAAGAATTAAGAAAAAATTCAGGAACTCAATTTGATGAAAAAATAGTAGAGATTTTTATAGATGAAATAGAAAGTACTGTATAACTAAGAAGCCTTCATTTAAATGAAGGCTTTTTATGATATAATCAATTATATAAAAACTCAAGGAGGAAAATTTATGAAAATCATTCATACAAGTGACTGGCATATTGGGAAAATAGTAAATGAATTTTCAATGATTGAAGATCAGAAATATATTTTAAATAAATTGATAGATTTAGTAGAGAAAGAAAATCCACAAGTACTTATAATAGCAGGAGATATATATGATAGGTCAATTCCGCCAGTAGAAGCTATAGAATTATTAAATGATACTTTCAGCAATTTAATAATAGATAAAAAAATAAAGATATTAGCAATATCAGGAAATCACGATGGAGGAGAAAGATTAAGTTTTGGGAATAAAATATTAGAAAAAAATGGATTATATATAGCTGGTAGAGATAATGAATTATATAGACATATAGTATTAAAAGATGGAGATAAGAATGTAAACTTTTATTTAGTGCCATATAAAGACCCTGCACTAACAAGAAAGATTTTAGATGAAAAAGAAATAAAAAGTCACAATGATGCAATGGAATCTGTAATATATAAAATTAAAGAAGAGATGAATCAACAAGAAATAAACATCCTAGTAGGACATGGATATGTTACTATGCAAAGAAATGATGCAATAGAATGCGTTGAAAATAAATATGAAATAGCTAATCTTGAAACATCAGATTCAGAAAGGCCACTATCCATAGGGGGGACGGATTTAATAGATGGAAATATATTCGATGATTTTGACTATGTAGCTTTAGGTCATTTACATGGAAGACAAAAAATAGGAAGAGAAGAAATTAAATATTCTGGATCTCTTTTAAAGTATTCTTTTTCAGAAGTTAATCAAAAAAAGGGTGTATATGTGTTAGATATAAATAACGATGAAATAAACATAGATTTTAGAATGTTAAAACCTTTAAGAGATTTAAGAGTTATAAAAGGAAAGATAGAAGATATAATAGATGAAGCTAGAGATTTAGAAGAGGGTAAAGAAGACTATATTCAAGCAGTATTAACTGATGATGGAGAAATTATAAATCCAATGGAAAAATTAAGATCAGTTTATCCAAACACGATGTTAATAACAAGAGAAAGAAAAAGAGAATTTAGCGAAGATAAAACCTCAGCAAAAGGCGAGTATAAAAGAAAAAGTAAGTTAGAACTATTTAAAGAGTTTTATGAAGATCTAGGAAATGGAGATTATACAGAAGAAAAAGATGAAGTTTTAATAAACACTATAAATGAAGTTTTAAAAAGTGAGGTGAAATAATGAGACCCATAAAATTGATAATAAGTGCATTTGGTCCTTATGCTGATAAACAAGTTATAGATTTTGAAGAATTAAACGGAAGAAACATATTTGTTATATCAGGAAAAACAGGAGCTGGGAAAACTACTATATTTGATGCTATAAGCTATGCATTATATGGAGAAGCCAGCGGAGAATCAAGGGAGACTGATTCACTAAGAAGTCACTTTGCAGATGATAATGCAGAAACTTTTGTAGAATTAGAGTTTGATTTAAAAGGTGAAAGGTATATTGTAAATAGATTTCCAAAACAAAAGAAGAAAAAATCTAGGGGTGAAGGGTTTACAGAAAAAAATGCTGATGCAACATTAACGCTTCCAGATGGGAAGGTTATAACGAAGGTTACAAATGTTAACAATAAACTAATTGAAATATTGGGCATAACTAGAGACCAATTTAAACAAATAGTAATGCTTCCACAAGGTGAGTTTAAAAAGCTTTTATTAGCAGATTCTCTAGAAAGAGAAGGCATATTTAGAAAAATATTTAATACTTACGATTTTGAAAAAATACAAATACAACTTAAGGAAAAAGCTATAACTTTAAGTAAAAATAGAAATAAAAGCAAAGATGAGATTCAAACTAACTTAAAAAATATAAAAGGTGAACATGATATAGTTATTGGTGAGTATGTAGACTTTCCTTTGGTTATAGAAAAACTAAAAGAATTTATAGACAAAGATAGTAAAATTTATAAAACTTTAAACGAAGAAGATAAAGCTTTATATAGTAATCTAGAACTTATAAATAAAGAAAAGATGAAAATAGAAAATAATAATAATTTAGTAAAAGAGAGAGAAAGTATAGAAAAAACACTTTTAGAGCTTTTGGAGAAAGAAAAAGAGTTTGAATTAAAAAAAGAGACTATAAATAAATGTAAAAATGCTAAGGAAGTTAAGTACATAGAAGATAAGCTAATAGAAAATAAAAATATTCTATATCAAAGAGAAAAGGCTTATGAAGATACTTTATTAAAAATTGAAAAATTAACCAAAGATGTTAATGTAGCAAAAGAGAATTTAAAGGAAGAAGAATCTAAAGAACATGAGAGAGATGGACTTAAATTAGAAATAGATAAGTTAAAAAGTTTAGAGCCTAAGATATTAGAATTTGACGATTTAAATAGAAACTTAATTATTAAAAATAAAAAAGTTGAAGAAGTTAAACTTAAAATAGAAAGTAATAAAAAGTTTAATGAAAAGCTTAAGAAAGAAAAATTAGAAAATGAAAATAAACTAAAGGAAATAGCTACATTAGAAACTAAAAAAGTAGAAATAGAAAATGAGATTTTAAATAAAGATAAAGTTATACAAGAAACTAGGGAATTATTTAAAGTCATAGCAAGTTATGAAAAATCTAGACTTAATCATTACAATTTAAATAAAGAATACGAAGATTTTGAAAAAACATATAGAATTACTAAGAAAAATTACGATGATATGGATGAATTATATAAAAAAGAACAAGCTGGTATACTTGCGAGTAATTTACAAGAGAATATTCCTTGTCCTGTATGTGGATCTAAAGTGCATCCAAATCCAGCAAGTATAAGCAAAGAGTTAAATGTCCCAACTAAAGAAGCACTTAAAATAGCAAAAGAAAAATTAGAAGAAATTGAAAAGGAAAATAACTTAAAGTTAAATGAGTTGACTAAATTAAATACTGATTGTAAGAACTATTTAGAGATTGTAAGCAATAGTTTAATTAAGTTTTCTCAAACTTTACATATAGATAAAAATTATTCAAATAATACAGCTAATATAGTTAAAACTAAAGGAATTGAATTAAAAGAGATGATTGATAAGTTAAATGAACAACTTATCAAAATCAAAGAAAAGGTAATTTTAAAAAATAGTATAATTGATAGAAATAACAATATAGAAAAAAGCATAATAGAAACTGAAAAAGAATTAAATATTTTAGAAG
Source organism: Paraclostridium ghonii (assembly GCF_023653455.1). GTDB lineage: Bacteria > Bacillota > Clostridia > Peptostreptococcales > Peptostreptococcaceae > Paraclostridium > Paraclostridium ghonii. The sequence continues at coordinate 259 of NZ_JAKEDR010000096.1, read as the reverse complement.
AAAGTGAAAAACAATACTTAAAAGAAGTAACTCAAATAAATACCAAAATAGAAGCATACAAAAAAGAAATTCCTAATAATATATTAGACATAAAAACACTTAAAGATTTAATAAATATAAAATCTAAAAATTTAAATGATAGTTTGAAAAATTTGACTAGTATAAGAGAGTATAAGGAAAATATTTCGAAGCAACTAGAGGGAGAAATTTCAAAATCTAATGAAATAAAGAACTCTATAGAAGAATTAAAGTCTAATAT
>NZ_JAKEDR010000095.1 GCF_023653455.1 Paraclostridium ghonii | reverse complement strand
ATTTCATACTTTAAGTACACCTGTTTATCTATAATTAATTGGTAAATTTGCATATTATTAATTATTTTTATAAAAATTTTTTTATTCAAAATGAAAATCTAATTTAATATTTTATTTTCATTTTTGTTTTTTTAGGGTATAATATGCATTAGATATATAATAACTTTTTAACAATCTAGTTATAAAGTTAATTTTCTTATGGAGGTTTTTAATATGTTAGTTTCAGCTAAAGAAATGTTAAATAAAGCTAGAGAAGGTAAATACGCTGTTGGTCAATTCAACATAAATAACTTAGAATGGACTAAAGCAGTATTACTTACAGCTCAGGAAAACAATTCTCCAGTTATACTAGGGGTATCTGAAGGTGCTGGTAAGTACATGGGTGGATATAAAACTATAGTTGGTATGGTTAATGGAATGTTAGAAGAATTAAATATAACTGTTCCAGTATCTCTACATTTAGACCACGGTAGTTATGAAGGAGCATTAAAAGTAATAGAAGCAGGATTCTCTTCTGTAATGTTTGATGGTTCTCATTACTCTATTGAAGAAAATATAGCTAAAACAAAAGAAGTAATAAAAATAGCAAACGCTAAAGGAATATCTGTAGAAGCAGAAGTTGGTTCTATAGGTGGAGAAGAAGATGGTGTTGTTGGTGCTGGTGAAATCGCTGACCCTAACGAATGTAAATCAATAGCTGATTTAGGTGTTGATATGTTAGCTGCTGGTATAGGAAACATACACGGTCAATATCCAGAAAATTGGGCTGGATTAAACTTTGATGCTTTAGAAGCTATAAACAACGCTACAGGAGATATGCCATTAGTTTTACACGGTGGAACTGGTATACCTGCTGATATGATACAAAAAGCTATATCTTTAGGAGTTTCTAAAATAAATGTTAATACAGAGTGTCAATTAGCTTTCGCTGCTGCTACTCGTAAGTACATAGAAGAAGGAAAAGATTTACAAGCTAAAGGTTTCGACCCTCGTAAAGTATTAGCTCCAGGATTTGAAGCTATAAAAGCTACTGTTAAAGAAAAAATGGAATTATTTGGTTCTGTAAACAAAGCTTAATATATATATTAAAAAGGCTGTCGTATTAACAATTTTTAATTGTTATGCGACAGCCTTTTTTAATGTGTATATTAAATAAGTAATAAAATATATATGCCTGAATTAAATGTATATATATTTATACTAAACATATATATATATCGTCCGAGGATATAGGAATATTTATAAAACAAGATTAAATAAAAGGAGGCCTAAATATGAATATTAAGAAAAAGCTAAAAAAATCTATATCTGCAGTTACACTTTCCATATTTACACTAACAACTGTAACTCCCTCAGGAATATTTACTTATGCCCAAAATCAAAATGATTCTATAAAAACAACTGTAGCGTCAAGTAAAGATTTAGAAAGGAAGATAGTTGGGTATTTTCCAGAATGGGCGTATAAAAGCGAGGATCATAACTATTTTAATGTTACAAATTTACAGTGGGATTCATTAACTCATATACAATACTCCTTTGCAATGGTAAACCCACAGACTAATAAAATAGACTTTGGAGATAAATTTGCAGCAATAGAAGAAGATTTTAAAGACGTAGATTTAAACTATAGAGGAAAACATATTCAGTTAGATAAAAATCTACCCTACAAAGGTCATTTTAATTTACTTCAAGTAATGAAAAAAGAATTTAGCGATGTAAAGTTATTAATGTCAGTTGGAGGATGGGGAGGATCTAGAGGATTTTATGCAATGATGGATACTGATAATGGCATAGATACATTTGTTGAATCTTGTGTAGACTTTATAAGAACATATGGATTCGATGGAGTGGATATAGATTTTGAGTATCCATCATCAACAAGTCAATCAGGAAATCCAGATGACTTTGATGTATCAGAACCAAGAAGATCTAATATAAATGCTAGATATAATATTATGATGAAAAAGTTAAGAGAAGCTATAGATAAAGCAGGAAAAGAAGATGGAAAAGATTATCTTTTAACTGCTGCAGTAAGTGCCTCATCTTGGGTATTAGGTGGAGTTGACTCAAATGAATATGCTAAAAATTTAGATTTTTTAAGTATAATGTCTTATGATTATCATGGTGGATGGAATGAATTTGTTGAAAATCAAGCAAATATTTATCCAAACCCAGAAGATAAAGAAACTATCAATATGATAATGCCGGTACTTGGAATGGATTGGTCATATAAATACTATAGAGGTGTCTTACCTCCTGAAAAAATATTAATGGGAATCCCATACTATACAAGAGGTTGGGAAAATGTAAATGGTGGAAATGGAACAGGATTACATGGAACTAGTAAAACTCCAGCAAAAGGTAAATATAACCTATGGGGAGATTATGATAAAAACGGAAATCAAATTCCAGCAGGAGCCAACCCCCTATGGCATGTACTTAATTTAATGGAACAAGACCCTAATCTTAAAATACATTGGGATGATGTAGGGAAAGTACCTTATATATGGCAAAATAATGAAAAAGTATTTTTAACTTTTGAAAATGAACAATCTATAGATGAAAGATTAAAATATATAAAAGAAAGAAATTTAGGTGGGGCTTTAATATGGGTTATGGATGGTGATTATGGAGAAAATCCTAATTATGTAAAAGGCTCAACTAAAGTAAATGAAGGTAAATATACGTATGGAGATACATTGACAAAGAAATTAAGTCAAGGTCTATCTAAAATGGGGCCAGCTAAAAAAACAGAAGAACAAAATAAAAATTTACAACCAATAAAAGTGGGTGTATCAGAAAAAGGTAAATATGATCATCCAAACTACACGTATGGGTTTAACATAACAAATTACACTAATGAAACTATAAAGGGTGGATGGGTATTAAGTTTTGATTTGCCAAAATCATCAGTATTTAAATCATCTTGGGGAGGAACAGTAACTCAAAAGGATAATGGTGACTTTACAACTATAACAATAACATCACCTGCATGGCAAAACTTAAGTCCTGGAGAAACTACAACACTTCAAGGGATGATAGGTCTATGTTTTTCACATGTAAAAAATGTTACATTTAATGGAATGAATCCTGTAGGAAACAATGATATTAAAGTTGCACCAAAATAAAAAATAGAAAATACCTATAATCCAGAAAAAGTATATTTAGCAGGTGGTAAAGTTTTATATCCTAATAATTTTTTATATTATTAATATCAAATTTAGTTTTATAAATGATAGTTTTAAGGGGTTATGTTCATATCATAACCCCTTATTTTGGTAATTAGATTAATAGCTTGATTATCACCATTTTGGAGAATGTACACATTTTATTTTACATCCCCCACTTTTCATTTTTTAATTTAATAGCACTTCTATAGACGCACAAAATATATGAAGTTAAGCCATATAACCAATTAGCTAACTAAGGTATTAAACTTTACTAATTTTTTTACTTTAGATACATACGAACAGCGCTTAATCTCATCTAAGCTCTTCTCCATCTCTATCTCTGAAATTACTTTAACCACAACTACTATTTCATCATTCTTAGATGAACATATATCTACTATTTCATTGAAATTTGATTTTAATATCTTTTTAGTACTATTAATATCTTTAGTCGTTATCCTTAACAAAGCTTCGCATTTATTAGGAAGATATTTTTCAACTGAATAATTGTTATATGAATAGTTTATACTTTGGATAAAATTCCTATTAATTATATCTAATAGATCCCCGCAAACAGCTGAAGCTGTTGGAAACATTCCAGCACCTTTTCCCGTAAATGTAACTTCCCCTACAGCATCACCTTCTAAAATAACAGAATTAACTTCATTATTTATATCAAAAAACTCAAATTTTGAATCTACTAACATAGGTTTAACTACACCATATATTCTATCATTTTTATTAGTACTATAAGCTACTAACTTTATGCAGCAGTTCTGTTTTTTAGCGTACAAAAAGTCTTCCTTATCTAAATCATATATACCTTCAATTAATATGTCTTTCCAATATACTCTTTTATTAAAGGCTATAGAAGATAATATAGATAGTTTTCTTGCTGTATCGTACCCCATAACATCTGATTCTGGATTTGCTTCTGCAAACCCCAACCTTTGAGCTTCTTTTAAGGCCTCCTCATAATTTACTCCTTCATGATACATTTTGGTTAATATAAAATTTGTTGTACCATTTAGTATTCCCTTAATAGACAGTATCTTATTACCACTTAAAGATTCTACTAAAGGTTTTATTATTGGAATTCCTCCAGCTACGGCTGCCTCTAGTTTTATTGTTACATTATTTTCTTTAGCTATTTTAGAAAGTTCACTTCCATGTTCTGCAATTAAATCCTTATTTGCAGTGATTACATGTACCCCTTTTTTTAATGCCATTTTTACATATTCATAAGCTGGGTTAATCCCTCCCATCACCTCAATAATAACATCAATATCCTCTGAAAAAATACTATTTATATCCTTTGTAACTAATTCTAAATATCTTTTATTTAAATGTTTACTTTTATCCCTTACCAAAATACCTTTTAAATTAACACCATTATATAAATCTATATCTCGCTTTGCCTTTTCTATTAATTCTACTATTCCTGTCCCAACTACCCCGTAACCTAGTAATGCATAATTCATAAAATTCCTACCTCCATTTAATCAAACATAATATTTAACCCAATTACTAAATAAAACTTCCCCCTCATTCTTCCAACTATATATAGGATCTTCTTTAATGTTGTCCATAGGAAAATAATTTTTAGGAGTTTGTACATCTATTCCTCTTGATAAGTCTCTAAAATACTCACTTTTTAAAACGTATCTGTCATATTCAATATGACCTAACATAAAAAACTTATTTCTATGAAACAATAAAAGTTCCTCCACCTCTTGAGAACTCAAAAGTGTTTTAACATCAGGATTATTTTCTAAGTCTTCACTTAAAATTCCGCTATGCCTAGAATGAGGACAATTTAGTGGAAAACTTAAATTATCCAAAATCTTTTCTTCTTCAACTTTATAATGTTTATATACTCCAGAAATCTTTTTATCACTTGTATACTTTCTAATACCATAATAATGATATAATGCAGCTTGAGCAGCCCAACATATAAAAAAAGAGGTCTTTACATTTTCTTCAATAAAATCAAATATAGCTTGAAGTTCACTCCAGTAATTCACATTTTCAAAAGATATATTTTCTAAAGGTGCTCCAGTTATGATTATACCGTCTAATTTTTCTTTCTTTATATCTTCAAAAGTTTCATAAGTATTTTCTAAATATGAGCTATCACTATTTTTAAATTCATGACTTAAGATTCTTATAAATCTTAAATATATAGATTGTTTCATAGAGCCAAATAATTTTATAAATTGAGCTTCCGTTTCATATTTATTTGGCATTAAATTTAAAACCCCTATACTTTTTAAATTTTTAGGTCTTTGTAAGCTTATAGAATACTCTATACTTCCTTCTTCTAAAAGATTTAATCCTTCAACAGGTTTCTTTAAATATATTGTCATATCAGTTTATATAATTAAGAACCTGCTCAAAGTTCTCTATTGTATCCTTTATATTTTCAAAAACTGTAGAATTTTTTATTATTTCAGGCAATACCTCTGCCTTAATTTCAGTACTTCTATACAATTTTAGTTCCTTTTCATTATAGACCTTGCCCTTTGAATTAAGTTTATCTAAGCCTATTTTCTTTAAAAAAACATTTAAATATTTCATAGAACCTCCCCTATCTCTTATATATTAATTAACTAATTCAAATTTTCATCCCTAACTACTAGGTATATCTACGTTATATCTTACCAATTCAATAAATAGCTATCCATATTTTATTAATCATCTTATTTTTTGTTTATAGAATTTATTACAGAACCTATATTCTCATTTATCTTTTTTGCTATATAAGGGTTATTCATAGTGTATAGATGAATCCCTCTAACCCCTGTAGAAATTAAGTCTACTATCTGATCCATTGCATATGCTATACCTGCATCCCTTAAAGCCTCTTTGTCATGTTCGTATTTTTCTAATATCTTTATAAATTTTAATGGAACATTAGCTCCACAAAGGGAAACTATCCTTTCTATTTGTCTTTTATTCGTAACAGGCATTATACCAGCTTGAATTGGTACATTTATACCCTTTTGTTCCACTTTATCTAAAAAGTTATAAAAGCGATTATTATCAAAAAACAATTGAGAAATTAAGTGTTCTGCTCCTGAATCAACTTTCATCTTTAAAACTTCAATATCTTGTTCTAAATTTTTACTTTCTAGGTGCCCTTCTGGATAACAGGCAGCTGATATACCAAAGCTTTTATTTTCCTTTATATACTCAATAAGCTTGCAAGCATTATTAAACTCCCCTGAAACTTTAGCATTTCCTAAAACATCGCCTCTCAATGCTAATATATTTTCTACGTTTTTCTCTTTTAGTTCTTGTAAAATCTTTTCCATAGAATCTTTATTAGAGTTTATGCAAGTTAAATGAGCGAGAGGCTCTATATCATATTTACTTTTAACTAAAGATGCTAATTCAGAGGTTTTATTACTTTCGCTACTCCCCCCAGCACCATAAGTTACACTAATATAATCTGGATTTAAATCTCTTAACTCCTCTAGAGTATCATAAATAGTTTCTATTGGTGATGTGACCTTAGGTGGAAAAATTTCAAAGGAAAATACCAATTTCTTTTCTTTAAATAAATTATTAATATGCATTTTCATTCTCCTTAATTAGTTTATTAAGAGCTTGATTAAGATCATAAATCAAGTCATCAGCATCTTCTATTCCTATAGAAAGTCTTATCATATCAGGAGTAACACCTGCTCCTTTTTGTTCTTCTTCATTTAACTGAGCATGAGTTGTACTAGCAGGGTGTATAACTAAAGATTTAGCATCTGCAACATTAGCTAAATGAGAAAATATTTTAAGACTCTCGATAAATTTCTTACCTTCATCAACGCCACCTTTTATTCCAAATGTAAATATGGATCCAGCACCTTTAGGAAAATATTTTTCTCCAAGTTTATGGTACTTATTATTTTTTAAGCTAGGATAATTCACCCAAGACACAAGAGGATGATTTTCTAAAAACTTTACAATCTTTTTTGTATTTAATACATGCTTTTCTACTCTTAATGAAAGAGTCTCAAGCCCTTGAAGGAAAAGGAATGAATTAAAAGGACTAATAGCAGCTCCTGTATCTCTTAAAATCTGAACTCTTGCTTTTGTAATATAAGCTAACTCTTTTAAGTCAATTGCATATCTCATCCCATGATAACTTAAATCTGGCTCTGTAAGGTCTGTAAATCTTCCGCTTTTTTCCCAATCAAACTTACCTGAATCTATTATTACTCCTCCTATTGAGCTCCCATGTCCACCAATGAATTTTGTAGCAGAATGAACTACAATATCTGCCCCAAATTCTATAGGGTTTATTAGATATGGTGTTCCAAAAGTATTGTCCACAATTAACGGTATTCCATTTTCATGAGCAATTTTAGCCACAGCCTCAATATCAATTATATTTATTCCTGGATTTCCTATACTTTCAATATATATAATTTTCGTTTTTTCATTTATTACCTTTCTAAAGTTTTCTGGTTCGTCAGGATCTACAAAAACTGTTTTAATTCCCAATCTTGGTAGTGTAGTAGAAAAAAGATTATAAGTTCCTCCATAAAGAGTACTAGCTGCAATAATCTCATCACCTGCTCCAGCTATATTAATTATTGAATAAGTAATTGCTGCTGAGCCAGATGCTACTGCAAGAGCTCCAACTCCCCCTTCAAGAGATGCTATCCTCTTTTCAAAAACATCTGTAGTAGGATTCATAATTCTGGTATAAATATTTCCTTCCTCCTTTAAAGCAAATAAATTTGCCCCATGCTCAACACTATTAAAAACATATGATGTAGTTTGATATATTGGAACAGCTCTTGCTCCAGTATGAGGATCTGGTTCTTGTCCTGCATGTACTTGTAATGTATCAAATTTTAACTTTCTTTCACTCATTTTAAATCTCCCTTCCCAATATATTAATGTGACTTTATTTAATATTAAATTTCATCAAAAATAACTTCTTAACTAATAATATTTTTATGCTTTGAACTAATTTCAAATATAATCTAAACAACCGTTTAAAAATATTATAAAAATCTTCGTATTTAATAATTAATGGTAAAGAAAAAAGCCCCCTTTCTCAAAATTACTTTGACGAAAGAGAGCTATACTCAATAAATAGTACGCAACCTCTCTCATCTTTCTTTAGATAAAATGTCTAAAGTAGGAGTTGGCACCATATATGCAAATGATACATACTGGTTGCCGAGGTTTCATAGGGCCTTTCCCTCCACCTCTCTTGATGAGATACATATTTAATTTAATTTAATTTAATTTAATTTAATTTATATAGTAACAAGTCTTATTTAACATGTCAAGGTAAAATTTTTATAAAATTACAAATTTTACCTTTAAGCTAAGCCTTTTATATTATTAAAAAGCCTAATACCTACCTCCTAATTAAACGTTGTATAATCTATTATTATCATAAATCCTAGTTCGGTATCATTTGTCCGATATATAGCAGTAATAGTTTTTCTCAATCCTCGAACTAAATTATCAGTGTTCTTTAAAACTCCATTTCCTACGTTACAATTTGGGCAAGAGTTTTATATTAATGCATAAAAAAAGAGACTAAGCTTTTTTTGCTTAATCTCTGTAGTTTACTTACTTTTTCTTATACAATTTTACAACTGTCTCAACATGAGGAGTATTTGGGAACATGTCCATACACTTAACTTTTTCTACTTCATATCCATATTTTTTAAACTCAACTAAATCTAATACTAAAGTTTTAGGATTACAAGATATATAAACTATCTCTTTAGAATCAAACTTCGATATATCTCTTATAGCATCCTTATGAACTCCTGGTCTTGGAGGGTCTACTATTATTATATCTGGTTTAGCCTTTAATTTATTAACTGTTTTAGCTACATCTCCTGCTATAAATTCACAATTTGTTAAATTGTTTAATTTAGCATTTTTATTTGCAGCATCTACCGCTTCTTCTATAATCTCTATACCATAAACCTTTTTAGCTTTTTCAGCCATAACTTGTCCTATTGTTCCTGTCCCACTATATAAATCAAATACTATTTTATCATTATGTTCCCCGACAAACTCTCTAGCTATTTTGTATAATTCTTCAGCACCTTTAGTGTTTGTTTGGAAGAATGAGAATGGAGATATCTTAAATTTAAGACCTAAAATTTCTTCTTGTATATAATCTCTTCCATGTAAAACTCTTAACTCATCACAATTAACTGCATCTGCTAATCCATCATTTATTGTGTGTAATATACTAGCCAAATCTGCATCTAAATCAAGATTTAATAACATATGTTTGTAATCTGTCATATCAAAATCTTCTTGAGATGATGTAACAATATTGACCATCATTTCACTTGTATTTATACCTTTTCTTACTACAAGATTTCTTAAATATCCTTTATGTCTCATATTTCTGTAGTACGGTATATTTTTTTCATTGAAATACTCTACTGTAGATGTTAAAACTTTTATAAAGTCATTATCCACTAAAAAGCACCCATCAACAGTTAAAATATCAATATGCTTACCCTTTTTATGCAACCCTAAAGTCAATGGTCCATCTTTCATTTCATCTCCAAATGTGTACTCCATTTTATTTCTATATTCTTTAGTTTTAGGACTGCTTTCAATTCCTTGAAAATTAAATCCAAATATATCTTGTTCTAAAAATAAATCCATTACTTGTCTTTCTTTTATTTCTAATTGCTTTTCATAAGGAACTGATAACATACTACATCCACCACATACATTAAAGTGTTTGCATGGTGTTTCTGTTTCTAATGGTGAACTTTCTAAAAGTTCAAGCATTTTCACATCTGCTTTTCCACTTTTAGTTTTTTTAACTGATGCTTTAACTTTTTGTCCAGTTATGCCACCTTTCATATATATGTCTCTATTTCCTAAACGACTTACCGAAGTTCCTCCAAACTCCATTTTATCTATCTCAAATTCTATAATATCTCTTCTTTTCACTCTTTAGTCCTCCATATATAAAGTTATCTTTCTTCTATTAGTTTAATTTCTTCTTCTGTCAATTCTCTATACTCACCTAGCTCTAGTTTTTCATCTAGTTTTAAATTCCCCATAGATAATCTCTTTAAATAAGTGACTTTCTTACCTACACTTTCAAACATCCTTTTTACTTGATGAAACTTACCTTCATGTATAGTAAGTTCTATTTTAGATATATCCCCACTTTCAAGAATATCAAGTTCTGCTGGCATAGTTTTATATCCGTCATCTAATACTACACCTTCTTTAAAAGCTTTTATATCACATTCTGTTACAACTCCATCAATTTCTGCAAAATAAGTTTTAGGAACATGACTTTTAGGCGATAAAACTCTATGTGCTAATTGCCCATCATTAGTTAAAACTAGTAATCCCTCTGTGTCCTTATCTAGTCTTCCTACTGGAAATGGATCAAATACTAAAGATTTTTTATCTATTAAATCTAAAACTATTGGATCATGTTTATCGAAAGTTGCTGATATATATCCATCTGGTTTATTTAGCATTAAGTATATGAATTCTTTATAATCTATAGTTTCTCCATCAAAATTTATAATATCTTTATCTGTATCAACTTGAAGCCCTGGATTATTTTCAACATTTCCATTTACTTTAACCAAACCCTTTTTACAGTCTCTTTTTATTTCAGCTCTACTTCCATAACCTAAGTTAGAAAGTACTTTATCTAAACGTTGTTTTTTAGCCATAAATTATTCCTTCCTTTAAAAATGTTCTCCATTTTCATAGTACTTTTCTTTTTCAAAAACTGAAAATGCTAAGTCCATGCTTTCTACATTTAAATTATTTCTTATACTATCAGTTATTATTTTTGCAACTGTATCTTGCACCTCTTGTCCTCTATCAAACCATGCAACTTCTACAAAAGGATATACATCTGCAATTTTTCCATCTCTTATAGCAACTGATTTTATACACTCTATTTCAAAGTAATCTCTTGGACATTTTACTGCATCAACTAATTCATCTATCATTTTTTCACTTATTTGGCATATATCATTTTCGTTTATTCCTCTTATTTTTATTTGTGGCATATTATTTGATTCCTTTCTACTTTTTTATATTCAACTTTTTTATAGATATTATTATACTTTTAATTTTTCATTATTACAATTTATATTATATACATTAAAATCCTTCAGCATAGATTCTTTAATGAAACTTCTCCATTTCTTGAATTACCTTTCGAATAAATCATGTGTACCCACTTATTTCGATAATTAGATTAATCTCTTGATTATCACCATTTTCTAGTAAAATACACATTTTATTTTATAGACTCATTAAAATTTAATTTCTAAACTATTGGCTTTATTATATCAAAATAAAACTATTTGTTTTAGCCGTCAATTCTTTGATGCTTACTATCTTACTCATAAATCAATAACTACTCTAGTTGATTATACAAAAAAGAACCTGAATAGATAGACACACTTTTATATGTGCCCACTATACAGGTTCCATTTTATACACTCCTCTCCTTTTGTTTTTTTATAATGCCTTATGTTAAAGTATCACTTAAATCATATTTTTGTAGTTCGTATATAGAAAACAATTATATAAATAATGAACTATTTTACACTATACTAATACTTTAAATGTATATCCATTATCTTTGTAGTATTTTATTAATTGAGGAAGAGCTTTTGCAGTATTTTCTTTTCCATAAGTATCATGCATTAAAATAACTACCATTTCTTTTCCTTCAGAACCTTTAACTGCATAGTTGTATAACTCTTCAGGTGATTTCTTTTTACCTTCAGCATCTCCACTTAACGCATTCCAATCTATTGATGAAATACCATTAGTATCCATATATTCATCTAAAGGCTTCATACCTTTCCATGACATATGTCCACCTGGGCATCTTATAACTTCTGTTGAGAAATAAGGTCCTAAAATTCTTTTTAATATATCATCAGTCTTTTTGAAGTCAGATTTAAAAGCCTCTAAATCTAATGTTCGATTTGGATACAATTTCCCATAATCATGACTATATGAATGGTTAGCTATTGCATGTCCTTCTTCAAATTGTTGCTTCAATAAATCTTCAGCAGCTTTCCCACCACGTTCTATATTAGATCCAGTTACGAAAAATGTAGCTTTAACACCTTCATCTTTTAATACTTTTAATATTTCTGGAGTAACTGTAGTTGATGTTCCATCATCAAAAGTTAAAAATACCACTTTATCTCCATTATTAGAATAGTCTCCATTTTTTAATTTTTCTGATATTTTTTTAGCGCTGTATCTATAATCTTCTGATCCATGTTTAACTCCAACCATTCTCTTCTTAGCTTCTTCTTCTTCTTTACGCTTTTGCTCTTGTACAACTTTTTTTTCTTGCTTTTCTTTTATGGTTTCTCCTACGTAAGCTTTCACCTTATTAAATGAACCAAAAACTACTAAACATGCTACCATTAGTAAAAAAGCTTTTTTAACATCTAGTTTTGCCCACTTGTTGTTTTTGTTAAAATTTGAAAAAATATTGTTATTTTTTTTCATAACTTCCCCCTTACTGTCAATTACATTCTGTTAACTTATTTATATTTGAATCTCGACCCCGATAGGGTTTACAATGGTTTCACCACAAAACACATTCCCCCTATAGAAAGGAGTCGAGAAAATTGAAACCTACGGTTAAATGCCCTG
>NZ_JAKEDR010000094.1 GCF_023653455.1 Paraclostridium ghonii | reverse complement strand
CTAATACAGAAACTCCTAAAAATATACTTATAGATATAATATTAGTATTTTTTAATCCATCTATGAAGTAGTAAGTTAATGGATATATTTTCTCTGCTACTTCAATTATAGATTCACTATTTTTAGATACATTAACAACTATTTTATCCAGATTGTAAGATCCGTACATTACAATTAAAAACACCACTATACTTGATATTATTAAAATTCCATTTTTGTATTTACTTCTTGATGCTATCTTTCCTAAAAAATAAGATATTACTGAAGCTAAAACTATAGGTATAAAAGGTGCAACTATATACATTAACACAAGGTAAATTAGAAATGTTAATGAAACTTGAGTTTTTGAATAATAAACTAATCCTGGAATTATAATCAACATAAAGGAGTATATATAATTCGAAAACATTAACTTTATCATTTTGCTAATAAGCACTGTTGAATCTTTTATTGGCAAACTAGCTAATATTTCATAATCTCTAGCTTGATATAGATATGATGGTGCTTTATAAATAGTGTTAAATAAACATAATCCACTTATTCCTAAAATCCCAATTAGCAATAAAAGATCCATATGATTTATTTTAATTAGCGCATTAGATATTTCTATACACATTTTATATAAACCTATGGCTACCATTATAATTGCAAAACATATTGAAACCACTATAGATAAATATTTAGCTTTTTCTTTTTTATCACCTTGAATAATATTATTTATACCCGTTGTATTTAATAAATCTATTTTTAGTAGCAATAATAAGTTACTCATTATCTATCAACTCCATAAATGTATTTTCAAGAGAGCTATCACCCTTTACATCTTCTGTAGCTCCTATAGCAACTATTTTTCCATCTTTTATTATCGCTATCTTATCACATATCTTTTCAGCTACTTCTAATACATGAGTAGAAAACAATATACATCCTCCATTTTTACAAAAGGTCTTCATTATTTCTTTTAATTTAAAAGAGGCCTTTGGATCTAGCCCTACAAATGGTTCATCAAGTATTAAAATTTTAGGGCTATGGATTAAAGCAGATATTATAGCAAGCTTTTGCTTCATACCATGAGAATATGATCCTATAACCGATCCTAAAGCATTTTCAATTTCAAATACCTTAGAATATTTATTAATTAGCTCTTCTCTATCATTTTTACTAACGTTAAAAATATCTGCTATAAAATTTAAGTATCCAATTCCTGTTAATGACTCATATAAGTCTGGATTATCCGGTATATATGCTATATCTTTCTTGCATTCAATTGGCTTTTCTTTTATAGACTTTGAATTTATATAAATTTCCCCGTCATCAAAGTCATGGATACCCACAATAGACTTTATAGTTGTTGTTTTTCCTGCTCCATTGTGGCCTATAAATCCAAATACTTCTCCTCTTTCTACGTTAAGAGATATATTTTCTATTGCCTTTTTATTTTTATAAGACTTTGTAACCCTTTTTAACTCTAACACACATCCCACCCCTTTAATTATACTTGTTATATATATAATATAACAAGTATATGCATACTGCAATATATTTACTTAATGTTTTTCCTTAGGCCTAAAAAATTAACTTCGATTTAAGATTCTACGTCTTAGAACCAATTCATTCCATCAAAATTTCATGTCTCAACGTCCGCTCTGCAAACTCGTGTCCCGTTACTCAAACTACTTCGTCCGTTGCCCAATCTTATAAGTAACAGATTTTTTAAATATCCATAGCATAAAAATAAGTATTTTAATTATTTTTTATAAACAACTCACTATTTATTGACTTTTTGAATATTAAATGATATATTTATATTGTAATTAATTGAGAATGAAACTCATTAGGAGGTGTTAATGATGACTGTTTACGATTTAAAAGTCGGAGAAAAAGGTGTCATTGATAATATATACGGAAATGAAAAATTAGCTAAAAGATTGTTAGCTCTTGGATGTATAAATGAAACTGAAATAGAAGTAAGAAAAATTGCACCATTAGGGGATCCTATATTAGTTCGTTTTAGAGGATTTGACTTAGCAATAAGAAAAAATGATGCAAGAAACATTAGCTTAAAATAGGAGGTATCACAGTGATTAACGTTGCATTATTTGGGAACCCTAACGTGGGAAAAACTACCGTGTTTAATTTACTTACTGGATCTAAACAGTATGTAGGTAACTGGCCTGGAGTTACTATAGAAAAAAAAGAAGGTTTTGTAAGTGAAGATATTAAAATTGTAGATCTTCCTGGTATCTACGCTATGGATACATTTTCTAACGAAGAGAAAGTATCTAAGGAATTTTTAGAAAATGGAGATGTGGATTTAATATTAAACATAGTTGACGCATCTAGTTTAGATAGAAATTTATATCTAACTACTCAGCTTATGGAATATAATAAGCCAATTATATTATTACTTAACATGATAGATGTGGCAAAATCTAAAGGTATTCACATAGACCCTATAAAGCTTGAAAAAGAATTAGGTGTTAAAGTAATGCCTATAGTTGCTAAGAAAAAAGAAGGTCTTGAAAATATATCTAATGAAATAAGATCATGTTTAAATACAGCTTTTAATTATAAAAAAGATTTCGGAGATGAAATAAACACTTATAAAGAAATTGAAAAAATATTAAGTAAATCTATGAAGTCTGCTTTTGAAAATAAGGAGAGCATTAGCAGTAAACTGGATAATATAATATTAAATCCTATATTAGCTTATCCTATATTTGTTTTAGCATTGTTAACTCTTTTCAAGTTTACATTTGATTGGGTTGGTGGTCCTATTCAAGGATTAACAGAGACTTTAATAGATACTTATATAGCTACACCAGTAGATGCTTTATTGGTAAATTCTAGCCCTTGGTTCCATTCTCTAATAGTAGATGGAATAATAGGTGGATTAGGTGGAGCGTTACCATTCTTCCCATTAATATTTGTATTATTCTTAGGAATGTCATTCTTTGAAGATAGTGGCTACATGGCTAGAACAGCATTTTTAATGGATAATATTATGAAAAAAGTTGGTTTATCTGGTAAAGCATTTATACCTATGATAATGGGATTCGGTTGTGCGTCTCCAGCTATAATGGCTACTAGAACTTTAGAAAGTGAAAAAGATAGAAAAGTTACAGCACTTATTGCCCCATTGATGACTTGTGGTGCTAAAGTACCAGTATATGCATTATTTGTATCTATATTTTTCCCTAAAAATGCAGCTGTTGTAACTACATCTCTATATCTATTAGGTATAGTAATCGCAATAATAATAGCTTTAGTTTTAAATAAAACAGTATATAAATCCGATATAGAACCTTTTGTTCTTGAACTTCCAGAATACAAGCTTCCAACTATAATCTCTTTATTTAAAAATACTTGGAATAAAGCTAAAGGTTTCTTAGTGAAAGTTTGTACAATAATGTTTGCTATGTCTGTTGTTATATGGGCATTATCATCATTTAACTTCAGTGGATTTACTAATGATATAAACAGTAGTTTCTTAGCTTTATTAGGAGGATTAATAGCACCTATATTCGCTCCTTTAGGATTTGGTGATTGGAGAGCAGGTGTTTCTATACTAACTGGTATAAGCGCTAAAGAAGTTGTTATAAGTACAATGGAAATAGTTTATGGTGATTTAAAGGACGTTTTACCAACAGTATTTACAAGTGTTACAGCTTACGGTTTCTTAGTATTCTCTGCTTTATATACTCCATGTATAGCAGCTCTTTCTACAATGAGAAAAGAATACGGAAACAAAATGATGATTATATCCGCAACTTATCAATTCGCTGTAGCTTGGATTGCAGCATTCGTAGTTAAGATTGTAGGTTCTTTAGTATTTGAAGGAGCTTCAGTATCTTCTTTAATAGAATTATTGATTGGAGGTATAATCTTATTTATAGCATTATTTATTCTTTATAAAAATGTAAAAGCAAAAGGTAATGGATGCTCTGGTTGTTCAGGGTGTGGTAGTAACGGCTCTTGCCCTAGCGGTGAAAATAAGATGACAAGTTAATATTTTTAACATAAAACAAAACAAGATGGAATATAATTCCATCTTGTTTTGTTTATACTAAAATTTAACATCTATAGTTATGTCTTTTCCACCTCTGTTTATTGTTATTTTAGATTTTTCTCCAACTGAATATTTATATAAAGCTTTGTTCAAATCACTCATTGAAGTTATTTTTATATCCCCTACTTTTGTGATTACATCCCCACCTTGTATTCCTGATTTTTGAGCCGGAGTATTAGATATAACTTCTGCTATATAAACACCTTCATCAGCAGCTAGGTCAGTTCCTGTTGTTGTTTCAAATGTTTTTACATCTATACCTTTTATACCTAATGTTACTTTTTCAAATTTACCGTCTTTTATTATTTGTTCTACTATAGGTTTTGCCGTATTTATAGGTATTGCAAATCCTAATCCTTCTGCTCCAGATGCTTTTGCTGTATTTATACCTATAACTTCTCCTTTACTATTTAATAAAGGTCCTCCACTATTACCTGGATTTATACTTGCATCAGTTTGTATAAGACCTGTCATATTAGACTGTTCTGTTCTTATGCTTCTATCTAGTCCACTTATTATTCCTTGTGTAACACTTTTTTGGAACTCTAATCCAAGTGGATTTCCTATTGCTATTGATAAATCTCCTGTTCTTACTGCATCACTATCTCCTAAATCAGCTACAGGAAGGCCTTTTTTATCAACTTTTACAATAGCTAAATCTATAGTTGGATCATTCCATAAAACTTTACCCTTTGAAGTTGACCCATCATTAAATAATACATTTACATCAGATGCTTTTCCATCAGATACAACATGTGAGTTTGTTAATATATATCCTTTAGGATCAACTATAAATCCTGTTCCCACTCCTTGAGATTGCTGTGGTATTGCAAATATATTATTAGTATCTATTGTAGTAGTTGTTATACCTACCACCGAAGGCATTGCTTTATCTGTTACTGCATGATATACATTTTCACTTTTTGTTCCTTCATTTACAACTATATTCTTCTTACTTTCATTACTTGACTTAGATGCTAGTCTATCCCCAAATATAAAAGCTGTCATAAAGCTTCCAACCATAGCACTTATGATACTAACTATTACAATCAGAGTTAAACTGGTCTTTCTTACACCACTCATACATTTATCCCTCCTATGTTTATTTTTATATATTATTTTACATTTTTGATATTATTATTATTATTTTAATGCTTTTATATTCTTAAAATAAAAACACTATACAGTTACATTCTGTATAGTGTTTATTATATTCTAGTATCCTTAATTAAACCTTAATTGTTTAATCTTTTTTCCAGCTCTTCCCTTTCCTTTTCAAATCCAGGCTTTCCTAATAAAGCAAACATATTTTTCTTGTATGCTTCTACTCCTGGTTGATTGAATGGATTTACTCCTAGTAAATATCCACTTAAAGCACATGCTTTTTCAAAGAAGTAAACTAAGTATCCAAAGTTATACTCATCTAATTGAGGTATATTTACTACTAAATTAGGAACATTCCCATCTGTATGAGCTAATAAAGTCCCTTGGAAAGCTTTCTTATTTACAAAGTCAACAGTCTTGTCAGCTAAGTAATTTAAACCATCTAAATCTATTTTTTCTTCATTTATAGTTATTTCTCTTCTAGTTTTTTCAACATTTAAAACAGTTTCAAATAATATTCTCTTACCTTCTTGTATATATTGCCCCATAGAATGTAAATCTGTTGAAAAATCTACTGAAGCTGGATATATTCCTTTGTTATCTTTACCTTCACTTTCTCCATAAAGTTGTTTCCACCATTCTCCTACATAATGTAAGCTTGGCTCATAATTAACCATTAACTCTATATCTTTACCTTTTTTATGAAGAACATTTCTAACTACAGCATATTGATAACTATAGTTTTTTGATAATTCTGGATTAGAAAAATCGTCCATTGCGTCTTTTGCACCTTGCATCATAGCATCTATATCTATATTACAAGCTGCTATTGGTAATAATCCAACAGGAGTTAATACAGAGAATCTACCTCCTACATCATCAGGTATTACAAAGCATTCATATCCTTCTTCATTTGCTAATGATTTTAATGCACCTTTTTTAGCATCTGTTGTAGCATATATTCTTTTGCTCGCTTCTTCTTTTCCATATTTTTTTTCTAAGAAATCTTTAAATACTCTAAATGCTATAGCTGGCTCTGTTGTAGTTCCTGATTTTGATATAACATTTATAGATACATCCTTGTCTTTTATTATGTCTAGTAAATCTAACATATAAGTAGAACTTATATTTTGTCCTACAAAGTAAACTTCTGGAGATTTTATTTCTTCTTTAGTTAAGTTATTTCTAAATGAATGCCCTAATGTTTCTATAGCAGCTCTTGCTCCTAAGTAAGATCCACCTATTCCTATAACTAAAAGTACATCAGAATCTTTTTTTATTTTTTCTGCAGCTTTTTTTATTCTATCAAATTCTTCTTTGTCATAATCACTAGGTAAGTTAACCCAACCTAAGAAATCGTTCCCCTCACCAGTTTTATTATGTATCATTTCGTGAGCAACTTTTACATATTCACTCATACAATCGATTTCTTTTTGGTTAAAAAACCCTATTGAATTACTATAATCAAAACTTAACTTTTTCATAACCCATTACCTTCCTTATCTTGTTAAAAATTTATTATATAAAAAATTATATCAAATAATATGTTTTTTTCCAAATTAATTATAATATTTATTTATAATTTAATTATAATATTTTCATTTTTTTATTTATATATGTAAAACTCCTGTATATTTTATATGCAGGAGTTTGTCGATAATTATATTATTTTTCTAGTTTATTTGCTATAACTTGTTGAGCTATATTTACTGCATGATCTGATATTCTTTCTAAATTAGATAGTAAATCTAGGTATATAACACCTCTATCTATACTGCATAAATTATTATTTAATCTATGAATATGATTAGCCCTGCATGATTTTTCCATTATATCAACTTGCTCTTCCATTTTTATAACTTTACAAGCTAACTCTACATCGTAATCTCTCATTGCTTTTAATGCATACTCATATGTTGATATTACTTTATTGTATAATTCTCTAATTTCTTCAGTTCCTTGTTTAGATAATTTTAAATCTAAGTCTATAATATCTTGAGCTAATTCAGCAATATTTTCTGCATGGTCTCCTATTCTTTCAATATCATTTACCGTATTGAACAATGAGTCTACTATATCCCTAGCATCTTCATCTAAATGAGCTTTGGATAACTTCAGTAAATAATTCAATATCTCTTTTTGTAGTTCATTTACTACTTTTTCACGTTTAAATGTTTTATCTATACTATCTTGAGATTGGTGTACAAATCCATCAATTGCATAATCCAAGCTTTCTTTAGCTTTTTTACCCATTCTTAAAGTTTCTTTGACTACACTCGCTACAGCTATTGATGGAGTTTCAACTATTCTATCATCTAGATATTTTATAGCTTTGCTTTCATCTTCTTCTCCATCTTTATCTGGAACAAGTTTTATAGCAATATTTATAATAAACTTTGTAAATGGAAGTAATATAATAACTGATATTATATTAAATAACGTATGAGTGTTAGCTATTTGTCTTGCAACATCCCCAGGGTTCATATTAGTTACAAAGTTAACTACTGGCTTGTTTAATATTATCAAGAATACCGCTGTTCCTAATACATTAAATATTAAGTGCATAACGGCTGCTCTCTTAGCATTTCTAGATGCTCCTACACTTGATATTAAAGATGTAACACATGTCCCTATATTTTGTCCATATAATATAGGTAATGCTGCATTTAAAGGTATTAAACCTTGTGATGCTAAAGCTATAAGCATTCCCATAGAAGCACTTGAACTCTGAACTATAGCCGTTATACCAAATCCTAATAATAACCCTAATACAGGATGATCTCCAAAACCTATTAATAAGTCTGTAAATCCTTTATATTCAGCTAATGGTTCAACTGCATTTTTCATAAAATCCATACCAGTAAATAATATACCAAATCCAATTAGTATTTCTGCTATGTTTTTAACTTTTGGTTTAGATGCAAATAAATATAAAATAATTCCAATACCTAAAGCCATAGGTGCCAGTCCATTTAAATCAAATGATACAAGCTGTGCTGTTACAGTTGTACCTATATTAGCTCCCATTATAACTCCGATTGCCTGTGTTAAACTCATTATACCTGCATTTACAAATCCAACTACCATAACAGTTGTTGCACTACTACTTTGTATAATTGCAGTAACAAATGCGCCTACAATAACTCCCATGAATATATTACTAGTAAGAAGTTCGACTATTCTTTTTAGTTTAGATCCTGCTGATTTTTCAAGACCTTCTGCCATTAAGTTCATTCCATATAAAAATAAACCCAATCCTCCCATAAGGCTAATTACTATATCCAATTTCATTTCCTCCTTGAAATATTTATGCTATTGGTCTACAAATATAGCGCCTTATCTATTTTATCAAACCACCTATCTAGTTTTGTTAAATTCATGTTAAATATTAACGTTCAATTAATTATTTATTAAATTTCTGTTAAATTTAATTTGCGTAATATTTAGAAATTATTTTCTCAGCACACTTTATTCCATCTACTGCCGCAGTTACTATTCCACCTGCATATCCAGCACCTTCTCCACTAGGATATAGATCTTTAATATTGACAGATTCTAATGTCTGCTCGTCTCTAACTATCCTTATAGGTGCAGATGATCTAGTTTCCACTCCAGTTAATATAGCATCATCCATAGCAAATCCCTTTAATTTCTTGTCTAATAAAAGTAATCCCTCTTTCATTGTCTCGCATACAAATTTAGGTAAACAGTCTCTTAGGTCTATAAATTCATATCCAGGCTTATATGAAGGCGTTACGGTTCCTAATTTAGTACTTACCCTATCATTTAAAAAGTCTCCTACTAATTGAATTGGAGCTTTATAATTTTTTCCACCTAGTTCAAAGGCTAGCCTTTCATATCTTTCTTGGAAATACATTCCTGATAACGGATGATCACTTCCAAAGTCTTCTGTAGCAACATTTACTAAAACCGCACTATTTGCGTTCTCTTTATCCCTTGCATGCTCACTCATACCATTTGTAACCACTTGCCCTTCTTCAGATGCTGAGGCTATTACAGTGCCTCCTGGGCACATACAGAAAGTATATATAGTTCTTCCATTTGATGTATGCTCAACTAATCTATAATCAGCTGCTCCTAATCTAGGATGATCATAGAACTCTTTATATTGAGATTTATTTATTAACGTTTGAGGATGTTCTATTCTTGCTCCTATAGCAAAAGGTTTTTGAGTAATTTTTACACCTTGATCATAAAGCATTTTATATGTATCTCTAGCACTATGCCCTATAGCAAGTATTACTACCTCTGTATCTAAAACTTCATTATCATTTATAATTACAGATTTTATTTTGCTATTTTCTATATCTATTTTTGTAACTTTAGAATCAAATTTTACTTGTCCACCTAATACAATTATCTCTTCTCTTATATTTTTAACTACTTTTTTTAATATATCTGTTCCCACATGTGGTTTATAAGAATATAATATTTCTTCTGGCGATCCAAAATTAACAAGTTCTTCAAGAACTTTTCTACACCTTATATCTTTTATTCTTGTAGTTAATTTACCATCAGAAAAAGTTCCTGCTCCACCTTCTCCAAATTGAACATTAGATTTTGAGTTAAATTTTCCATCTTCCCAAAATTTCTTAATATCTTCTGTTCTTGTATCTACATCTAAGCCTCTTTCAAGTAGTATTGGATTATACCCTCTTTGAGCTAAAACTAATGTTGCAAATAATCCAGCAGGTCCACTTCCTATTATTACAGGTCTATTTTTCAACTTTTCACTACCACTTCTAACATCTATATATGTTTTTTCTTTAACCTCTACAACATCTTTTATTCTTGATTTTTTTAATATGTTTTTTTCATTTTTAAGTTCTACATCCACTGTGTAAACAAATTCTATTTTATCTTTTTTTCTCGCATCTATAGACTCTTTATATATCTTGTAATTAACTAATTCTTTTTCACTTATTTTTAATTTTTTTAATAATAAAGGTTTTATATTATCTAAACTTTCATTTATATCTAACTTAATATTAGAAACTCTTAACATCTCTATCTGCCTTTCTTAATTCTAAATTTTTTAAAAATAAAAGCTAGGCTTTGTAGGGCCTAGCTTTTATGGTAAATTCTAATTATATTGTTACTTAATCTCTTTGAGTTATTAACCCTCTTATAACTTTCATATTGTTAAATACTTTTTCTAAGAAATTCTCTGCCTCTTCATTATCTAGTAATGCTATCTGAGTTTGCTCATCATCATTTATACCGTTTTGTTCACAGTATTGTTTTGCTATATTTACTAATTCATTCTTTCCGCTTTCACATAATTCAAATTCTTTATAATCTATAATTATGTATTGCATTGCCTTTTCTAGGCTTTTTTCGTTATAACCTATTTCTATATGGTATATTACTGCATATAAATTTTCAGGAGTTTCGTCTCCTTTATATACAGGTACTGCTGGATTAGATTTTATACAACTTGTTGATACAGCAATTGCTTTTCCTAAATTAAGGCTCATTTATATACCTCTTTCTGTATATTTAAAATTAAGTTTTACTAAATTTTTAAGTCTTTATGTCTTTTGCCTAAAGTACTTGGACTTATATCATACTTTTTAGATATTTGTGATTGAGTTACAGTTTGTCCAACTTCTTTATTTATATGATACTCTACTGCTGCAGCCCATCCGTTCTCAGAGCCTTTTATTTCACTGTTTTTAGTTTTGTACTCATTCCAAAAATCTAAACATTTCTCTAATATATCACTTTCAACTTGAGTTTTAAGTAAAGCCGAAACTTTGCACTCATTCTCATTTATAATGTCTTTAACTTCTTCTTGTTTTTTGTCTTTAACATTTTTTTGAGTTTTAAGATATTCAGCTATATTAGGATCTAGTAATTGTTGAATGTACTTATAAAGTATATGAGTATGGTATATTAAGAAAGTTTTTATATCTTTGTATAAATCTTCATATTGTCCGAAGAAATGATTTATATCATTTACTATTACGTCTTTTACAGCTTCCGATATACTTACTGTAACATCTAGTAATAGATGAGATTCTCCTACCTCAACTACCCTAGCTATTATGCAGTCACCTTGATTAAATCCATTTAATAAATTTATATCTTCAGTATATATTTCATCACCTGTTATAGCATCTTTTAATAGTATTTTATCTTCTAACTTTTCTTTTATAGCGTACACACTTACATAAGATTCAAATAAGCTTTTTAGTACATCTACTTCTTGCTTAGTTAAACTGTTTTTATTACCTTCAAAAAAGTCTACCGTTACAACTTTTTTATTTTCCATTATATGGTCTTGTATAAAGTATGTATTAAAGAAGCTTTCAAACTTACTATTTACATTGTTATCCTCTAATATATAAAACATTTCTTGTGCTTTTTTATACTCTTCTTTAAACTTTGGCTGTCTTGAATATTCATACAGTTTTGAGTACAGTTGTGAATATTGTTTTTGTGAAAGTACAATTTTTCTACTAGCTCTCTCTGACACAACATCTTTATTTAAACAGCATTTTTTATATTTTTTCCCACTTCCGCATGGGCATGACTCGTTTCTCCCTAACACTGTTACTTTCACTCCTTTATTTCTAAATTTAAATACAATTTATAATTATATCATCTTTTTTTCAATCATTCTACAATATAAAGTTATTTTATTGTTTTTAAGCGATTTTTTGTTCATTTTTTGTATTATTGCATCTAAAATTCCGTTGTTATACTTATCTTATACATTTTTTATCATAGTTTCATTTTTTGAATTAATTACTTTTTCTATATCAAATTTTAAATTTTATCTTTTTATTTTATTTTCAATGCTATTTAAATAATTTTTTTACACACATTTAAGTATATTTTGTTCCTTCATTTTTAACAAAATCATATTCAATTTCATCTATATAATTATTTATAAAAAGTATATTATAATTCATTTAAATCCTCCTTAAGAATTTGTAAAATATTCTCATATAAAGTTGTTCTACATAAAACTTAAGAAAACCTTTTAATATACTTTTACTTTAAAGCTGCAATCTATAGTATTTTCATTCATTTTGCTTATCTTCATACTATCTAAAGTAATATTTTCAGTTGAATTATTTATATTTTTAATACTCTGATATATCAAGTTTTTATCTCCACTTATTTCTCCTTCAAGTTCTATTTCATTTTCACTATTACGATCTGTTTTAATATACTTTATTGTTGCAACATCTTTAAAATATTTTTGAAAACTTATAACTAAATCTTCTTTATATTTATTTTTTATTTTTTCATTTTTTTCATCTTCTAACTTTTTTATAACTTTCATTTGATTACATAATAATTCTTCTTTATTATTTAATTTTTTATATATAAAACTAAAATTAATAACTAAAAACAATGCTAAAAAAACAATTATATTTTTATTTTTTTTACTTACTTTCATTTTTTACTCCTACAAAACTACTTATTTCAAATTCATATAAATTTTCATTATTATTTATAAAATCTATATTGGCATCACCTGCATTTTCAAATTTTTTTGCAATCTCTAGATAACTTTTTATTTTTTCAAAATCATTGCTTTCACCTTTAAATTTCAATTTTTTATTTTTTATTTCTACACTTTTCATTTCATTGTTATTCATTAAATTTAATATACTACATATTTCTGATGTTTTTTTCTGTATATTCATATCTTTATTATCT
>NZ_JAKEDR010000093.1 GCF_023653455.1 Paraclostridium ghonii | reverse complement strand
AGCAAACACCAACATGTTCATAACGGTCAGATTATAGATGACGATAGCAAACATGTTCCTGCTAAGAAAACTATCTCTGATAGCAAGCACCAACATGTTCATAACGGTCAGATTATAGATGACGATAGCAAACATGTTCCTGCTAAGAAAACTATCTCTGATAGCAAGCACCAACATGTTCATAACGGTCAGATTGTAGATGACGATAACAAGCTTAGTCCTGCTAAGAAAACTACCTCTGATAGCAAGCACCAACATGTTCATAACGGTCAGATTGTAGATGACGATGATAAACTTGTTCCTTCTAAGAAAATTAAGCCTGTCTCTGATAGCAAGGTTAGCCATCATCACCAACATGTTCATAATGGTGAAATTATAGAAGAAGAATAATTTCTTATAAATTTGTACAAAAATGAAATGGTGAGCTTATTTATAGCTCACCATTTCTCCTTGTATACTAACTATTTTTTATTTTATATATAATTTACAACCATTGACTTCATAAACTAATCTTAATCCTGGATTTTAATTTTAACTTGCTTATTTAGTCTCTATATTCTTTTAATACTTCCTGTAAAGATATCTTTTCTATTTTCTTTTTAGCAGAATAAGAACCTAAAATAAATATAACTTCAATTAAAACAAATCCTATTATACCATGCCAAATATCAAACTCAAAAGGCATTACCATTCCAAATTCACGAGCTAGATACTTTATTCCATATCCAAATCCAAAAACTGTAATAGGTATACTAATCAAATAAGAAAACATTGAATAAACTAGATAACTTTTTAATATCATTGAGTTAACTTCTTTTTTGCTATATCCCATAACTTTAAGTAGCGATATAGAGTAATAATTATCTTCTATAGTCATAGTTGTAAGAACATATAAAACTATTATAGCTATAGCTACAGCCGATATTATCATAGAGTAAATTGCTATCTTTATAAACTCTTGCATCCTCATAGATTGTTCTAGTACATCTTCTTTGTTTGTTACAGATAAATATTTACTTTCATCTAATTTGCTTTTAGAGTAAACTCCATTATAAAAGTCTCCATTATCTGAGATTATGTTACTTAACTTACTTCTATTAACATAAACGTTACTTGCTCCATAGTCTTTTGAAATATCTATTACTTCAAGTTCATGCATTTCATCTCCTATTTTAACGTTTATTTTATCTCCTGCATCTACGTTATAAGTCATAGCAAAGCTATTATTTACTATAACCCCTCCTTGTTCAAGTTCTCTAGTAATATCCTTATTATGTTTATTAAAAATTCTATGAAGCTTATTATTACTTTCTATTCCTACTAAATTAATATTTTCATCTTCATACATAACGTTTGGTAAACTTATAAATTTTTCTTCATCTTTCTTAAGTGCAGGAATTTCTTTACTCAAATCTATATATGCTTCATATTTATAGTCTACTGATTTGTAATAATCCAAAGTCATCTTATCAAAGAAATTTACCATCATAAGACTCATTATTATAAGCATTGATGAAAATACTATTCCTATGAAAAACACTATAAACTTACTAGTATTAGCAAATATAAATGAATATTTAAACTTAGTTTGTGGTTTTGATTTTTTAAGCAACTTACTTAATAATTTATTGGTTTTACTTATCTTCTCCTTATTTGATACTTTCATTAAGCTGACTGAATTCTTAGATAGCATTTTATTTATTATTATGGTTGAAAGCCCTAATATTATAATTAAAGGAATTAGAATTGCTACTAGTAATACTCCAAAGTTAGTTACAGTTTGCCCCTTAGGGATTAAATAAAATTCTAAATAAAATGATCTCATAGGTTCTGATGCATATATTCCAGCTATGTATCCTATTAATAACATAGGTAGTGATATGATTAATAATAAAATAATATATGGATTTAGAATCTCTTTCTTTGAATATCCAAGTGCTTTTAAAACACCTATTTGTGTTTTTTGATTTTGAACTATTTTATAGGTTAATATAAGTACTATTAAAACTGCAATAGTAGATATTGTAAGACTTATACCCATAGTCATAGCTTTCCCAGCAACTATCTCTTCATAAATCGCACCACTTCTAATTTGATTTTTTGTAAGCGTAATATTTGTAATAAATTCTAAGTCATTATCGTAATCATCACTTATACTATTTTTCTCTTCAAATTCCCCACAAATATAAAAATCTTCTTTTCCTTTTATTTTTTCATACTCATCATCATTTACTATTGCTATTGTTATTTTTGAATTATCAATAATGAAATTTTCACTTGTCATAGGCAATGTATTATCAGGCAATAATACAAACCCTGAAATTGAATACATCTTTTCACCAATTTTTATTTTATCACCTATTTTTAAGTTGTTATTTTTTGCATATATCCTTGTTATAGCTATTTCATCACTTTCTTTTGGAGAGTGTCCTTCTTCTATATATGACAGATTTATAGCTTTATTTTCTTTAAAAAAAGTTACTTTATTGCTTATCCCCTTCTTATCAAAATTCACTTCTTTATATTCTCTAAGCTCTAAGTTGTATCCATCATATTCTTTATTAAATTCATTAATTCTGTTATTTATTATTTCATTGTATATATCTTTATTGTATTTTTTTATGTCTGTTAGCCTATATGATACTAAACTTTGTATCTCCCTTTGTTTTTCAAGTGAAAGTTTTTTTATATCAAACTCAGTAACTCCATTTATCATATTTATAGAAAAATCCTCTTGATTGGTTTCTTTCATAAAACTTTCAAGTGGTTTTTTGAGCCCATCTAATGCATAAAACATTGTAGTATATAAAAAAGAACTTAATGCTATTATTATACCTATGGCAAGTAGTTGAACCTTTTTTTTCTTAAAATCATTTAAAGTATTTTTAAATAATACTTTTATGCCCATTTTATTTCACTTGCCTTTCTTTTTTTATCATTTTCACTTATTTCTATTATTTTTGATGAATTCATTTTTATAACTCTATCTGCCATTAATGCTATGTTTGGATTATGAGTTATAACAACTATTGTTGTTTTGAATTTTTCATTCATATTTTGAATAATATCAAGAACTTGCTTACCTGTATCTTCATCTAATGCTCCTGTAGGCTCATCACAAAACATTATTGACGGATTTTTTGCTATACTTCTAGCTATAGATACTCTTTGTTGTTGCCCTCCAGACAATTGATATGGGTACTTATTTTTTTCTTTAATCATTCCTACAGATTCTAATACTTCATCTACATTTAGCGGATTTTTACCTATAGATGATCCTATTTCTACATTTTCTTTTACAGTTAAATTTTGAAGTAAATTATATTGTTGAAAAATAAATCCTAGGTTATCTCTTCTGAATTTTGACAGTTGTTCTTCATTGTAATTACTAATCTTTTGATTTTTATAATATATCTCTCCACCTGATGGTGTATCTAAACCACTTATTACGTTTAGCATTGTACTTTTTCCACTGCCACTAGGTCCTAATATAACGATAAATTCACCTTTTTTTATCTCTAAGTTTATATCTTTTAATGCAATAGTTTCTACCTCACCTGTCTTGTATACTTTTTCTACATTTATAAGTTTTATCAAATTAATGCCCTCCCTAATTTTGTAAAGAAAATCTATCTCTCTAAATCCTCTATATCTATAATATGATCAACCTCCATGCCCATTAATATAATAACACATTGTATAATAGTATATATAAATACCTATTACACAACTCAAAAAAGACTATACCTATAGTATAGCCTTTTCTGTATCCTTATTAAATATCTGAATATTATTTAAATCTATTGTGTATTTAAGAGTACCCATTGTGTTAATATTATCTTTTGTTGCAGTTTTAACTATCATTGTTTTTTCTTCCACTTTTAAATATACATATGTTTCCGATCCTAAGTTTTCTGATATATCGATTTCTGATTCAAAAACTATTTTACCATCCTTATTTATATCATCATCTTTGTAACTTATATGTTCTGATCTTATACCTACAATAACCTCTGCATTTTGATATTTATTATGCTTAATTATTTTAGCTTTATCTTTAGGCAATTGTAATTCCTTACCTAACATTCTCAAAAACACTTTTCCATCTTTTTCATAAGTTTTGCCATCTAATATATTAATTTGTGGACTTCCAATAAAACGTGCAACAAATAAATTTACTGGATGTTCATAAATTTCCTTTGGGGATGCGATTTGCTGAATAATACCATCCTTCATTACTACAATCCTGGTTCCTAGAGTCATAGCTTCAGTTTGATCATGAGTTACGTAAATAAAGGTAGTTTCTAGATCTCTATATAATTTAGCTATCTCTGTTCTCATTTGAACTCTTAGCTTAGCATCTAAATTCGAAAGAGGCTCATCCATTAAAAAGACCTTTGGATGTCTAACTATAGCCCTCCCCATAGCAACCCTCTGTCTTTGTCCACCTGATAAAGCTTTTGGTTTTCTGTCTAGAATATCTTCAATATTAAGTATTTTTGCAGCATCTAATACCTTAGTATCTATCTCTTTCTTTGAAGTTTTCCTAAGTTTCAATGCAAATGCCATATTTTCATAAACTGTCATATGTGGATATAGCGCATAATTTTGAAAAACCATAGCTATATCTCTATCTTTTGGAGATACATTATTCATTAGTTTATTATCAATATAAAGTTCACCTTCTGTTATTTCCTCAAGTCCTGCTATCATCCTTAATGTAGTTGATTTCCCACAACCTGAGGGTCCAACAAATACTATAAACTCTTTATCTTGGACTTCTAAATTAAAATCTTTTACTACTTCAAAGCCTTTTTCATACTCTTTTTTTATATTCTTTAAAGCCAATCCCGCCATTTTTATTCTCCTCAAATTCCTATATTAATGAATTAATCTTACCAGAACTTGTATACATACTAATATAATAATAAGGGTATATAAGCCATATCATTAATCCATTTATATCTAAACCATACTTATACTCCAATCCTATTATTACAATAAATGAAATACTTAGCATAAGACTTACTATAAGTGTACCTTGCTTTAGATTATTTACCTTTATCCTGTTTCTAAACTTAAGGAATAATACTATAGATAATATACTAAATATTATGCTTTTAATAGAATTTTGAATATTAACAATATCAATATTGTATTTTTTCATATAAAGTATAGTTTCAAATTTTTCTGTATAATCCTCAAAAAATTTTTCCCAATATCCAAAGTCTGACCATCTATTAGGAATAATATCATAAGGTATTTTTATTTGTATCCCTGTTATTTTTATTAATATTGAAACTAAAATTACTGTACATGCTATATATAAAATGAATAACAATGGTTTTCTTTTAACTTTTAATGTTTCTTTAATACATCTAGTTAGTAATATAATTAATATCATACATGGTAAAATCATAAGAAATATATTTGATATATTATAATAAATTTTACTGTCTACGCCAAAACTGTTTATTGAGTATCTATCACTAAACTCTTTAATGCTTTTATTTACATTGTCATCAACTTCAATTGCTATTGCATCCATTTCCTCATTAGAATCATAATCTGTCTGCATAATTATAGTATTATCAATGCCATTGTGAATTCCAGTTATTTTAAGTTCTCTATTCTCATATTTAAAAACTTGCCCAATAACTTCGGTACTACCAAATAATTTATAAGCAGTTTCTTTATCTACTAAACAACCTTCTTTATTATCTGAAAACAAGATAGGTCCATTTATTACTAATGATGAATCTCCACAAACCTTGATTACATCTACATTTGTACTTTTATTTAAATCAGTACATTCTATGATAACATCATCAATTTGCTTCCATCCTGTAAATGATAGTTTTTTATTTTCTAGTTCCTCTGATTTATGCATATTATTGATACTATCTGCAGTTATAGTGTTATCATTTAAGTAAATATTTGCTATATGTTTATCTTCTTTTGCTTTATTTCCATATCCTATTGAAAATCCTAAACACACAATCATCGAACATAATATAACTATATTGATTATGTGCTTTTTATATTGCATTATTTACTCTCCTTTCTAACTCTATCACCATTTTCAATGCTCTTATTTGAAGTTGTTATTACTTCATCACCTATAGATAACGCTCCATCCTTTATTCCTACAAACTCACTATTTTTTTCACCTATTTCTACTTTCACTTTCATTGCCACATCTTCACTCCCAAGAACTGTATCCTTCTTACTCATAACTAATACAAAGTGTTCATTTTTTTCAACACGAAGTGCTTCTAAAGGAATACATACAGAATATTGTTTGCTTTCTTGTGCGATTTTTAAGCTCCCCTGCTCTCCAATTTCCCCCTCTCCTTTAGGCAATTTAACTATTATATCTAGATTTTCAGGGTTTTCTTTATTCTCTTTAATAGCATCTATTTTCAATGATTCCATAGGAGCTATACTACTTGAAGTGTTTAACGATGCTTTTTGCCCTACAGTTAATTTTTCTCCTGCTGTTTTAGTAATTTGTCCTACAAATTGATTACGTTCACTCTCATCTGCCATAGAAATTGCCGCTGCTTCAGATGTAATATCTCCTGATGTTACATGAACCTTTGTTATAGTTCCATCCTTACCACTAATTATCTTCCCTTTATTATTTTGTATTGCTTGTAATTCACTTAACTTAGAATTTAATTTTGATTTTTGGTCTTCGTCTTTAGAATCCTCCAATGCTCTTTTAGATGCCAAAAGTGCGGCTTCCTTAGCTTTCACTGCCGCCTCATATTCAGATTTTTTTTGATTATAATCGTCTTTTAGAGTATTTTTTTCTTCATCATTAGCATTATCTAGTGCTGTTTTTGCATTATTCATGGCTTGTTTTGCACTTTCAATGTTATTTGTTTCAGTATTTAACGCTATGTTGTAATCTTCACTAGCCCTTGATTCATTTTTATTAATTTCAGATATTTCTTTTTTAAGTTCTAAAATCTTTTCATTAACATTTTTTAAGTTTACTGTCAAAAGTGCATCCCCTTTTTTAATCTTTTGACCTTCCATTGCATCTACAGATTCTACCATCAATTCTGGATATATATTAATATGTTCTTCTTTACTTTGTGTAATTTGTCCATCTAAAGTAATTTGATTATCAATGCTCCCTTGTGTGCCATTGGCAACTGTTACTTTTGGAATTGTTAAAGAATCTGAAAAACGAGATAGTACTGTAAACATAATCATAAGTGAAAAGAAGTAAACTAATATTTTAACTGATTTTGTTTGACTAATTATTTTTTCATTAAATTCATAATTAAACATCTTTTTAAAGTTTATCTTTCTTTTTAATTTCATTTTATTTTTCACCTCCTGATGTCGCTGAAATACCTTCTTTTAAGTACTTTTGTCCTGCAAAAAATACTGCAAGCGATGTTAGTAATGTAACCAACGAAGCTAAAAATGCGATATCTGCATTCTCTAAACCTATATTTGGTAAATATAAAGATATTGGCCAAAGACTTTGATCCTTTATAAAAGTTAAAGGTTGCTCGATTAAATTCCAATATTCTATAAATCCTAATACCATTGCAGATATTATTCCTGGCATTCCTAATGGAACTCCAATATTTAAAAACACTTTAATTTCACTAGCCCCATCTATTCTTGCTGCTTCTAAAATACTTTTGGGTATATTAGAAAAGAATCTATACATTATAAATACCGGGAAAGTAGAAAAAATTCCAGGTATTATTAAACTTAAATGTGTATTTATTATATTAAACTTATCTAAAACTATATAGCTAGATAACATTGTTACTTGAAACGGCATAAGCATTACAACTATATAAATAGTAAATAATAATTTTTTATACGAAAAATTGTATTGTGCAAATGCCCAAGCCGCTGGCATAGCTAATAGTACTTGTCCAAACAATACAAATACAACTATTTTTATAGAATTCCAGTACATTACAAAAAATTCTGGAGTATCTAAAAGTAGTTGAACTATTGATTTAAAAGTAGGGTATTTAGGAAATAACGACAACCTAACATACCCCTCCATATCTGATAATGCTGGACCTAAACATTCTTTTAATTCATCTAGCCCCATAAGTGATCCTGATACTATTAAAATTATAGGCAAGCACATAAATATTGATAAAAGTATTATTATTAATTTACTTACATTCTTCTTCATCTAATTCTCACTCTCCCAGCTTCTTTGTAAAAACATTATAAGTATGAATATTATTATACTCATAACTACTGAAGCTGCTGATATTTTTCCAAAGGAAAGTTCCCTAAACCAGTTGTTAAATAAATGTTGCAATAAATACATGCTTTTATCTGGATAATCTCCTGCTATTAAGTATGCTTCTCTAAATACTTTAAATGAGTTAAGTAATGACAATACTGTAATTGTATATAATGTAGGCTTTAATATAGGCATTGTTATATTTCTAAATGCACTCCATCTTGAGGCTCCATCGACTTTTGCAGCTTCATATATTTCTTTCGGAATACAACTAAGTCCAGCCAGCCATAAAATAATGTTATAACCAAGATTTTTCCATATATACGTAAAGACCAATATCCAAAAAGCATAATCACTATTCATCCAATCAACACCAGAGCCTCCTAGATTAACTAGGAAGCCATTTAATATACCTTGTTGGTGAAAAACAATTCTCCATACAAGTACTACTGATGCTATAGGTATTGCTAATGGTACTAAAAATGATGTTGTTAGCTTTTCTGATGATCTAAATAACTCGTGTATTAATACAGCTAATAGTAACGATAATCCAAGTAACAATGGTATACATACTAGGACAAACCTTAGTGTATTCTTTGCTGCTAGCCTAAAAGGTATATTAGAAAATATTTCTATATAATTATCTAAAAAAACAAATTCCCTTGATACCTCACTTTGAAAAGACCTTATAACTACATCTAAAAATGGAATAAGAATAAATATTGATACTCCTATTAAACTTGGAATCAAAAACCCTAATACAGATTTATTAATTTTTAATTCTTTCATTTGTTTTGTTTTTGTTAGTTTTCTTAACATAGCATTCTCACTTATTCGGATAAGTATATTTCTAATTTGTTTTGAATTGCTTTAACTGTTTCATCTAGTGATTTTTCACCTAAAATATATGCATTAAATTCATCTATTGTTTTTCTTAATACCTCTATATCTGGATCTCTCATAGTGTCTATGCTTTCAATTTTTTTCATTAAACTATCTACTTCATCTTGAGATATTTCTTTAAGTTTAATTTCTATGTCTCCACCTACAATAGTCTCTCCGTATCTACTCTTATCTTGAGTAAAACTAGCTTTAAATGCAGCTTTATTCACTGGGAAACCAACTTCTTTATCTATGCTTTGGTATTCTTCACTAAATAACATTTTTACAAAATCTTTAGATATATCTTTTTTACTACTTTTTGAATTTATGGCTATAGTATCTAAACCTACTAATGAACTTGTACCTTGTCCTTTCCAAATATCATAAGATATATTTCCATTAACTTCCTTAATCGTTTCTATTATACTTAAATCATTTATACTCGAGAAATTATACATACATAATGATGTAGGATTTTCATTTAATAGTTGTGTAAAATCTCCACTATTTTCTATAAATCTTTCTCCACGAGTTTTATCAGGTTCATATTCTTCTGAATATTTTAGTGTTTCTTCATGTTGCTTAATTTTTTCAGTTGAATTTTTATCTTTTATTGAATCGTATATTTTTTTAGTATCCACTAAAAAGCTATTTAGATTTTTAGTGTTTATTGTGTTATCAGTATTAATCCAACTAGCTCCAGATTGGTTGTATAATAAATACACTAATTCCTCTGGAGAAAATACATCCATAACACTACCCTTAGCATTCTTACTAATATCTTCAATAGATTTTCCCAATGAGCTTAATGTATTTATGTTACTTGCATTTTCACCAATAATTACAGGTACATGGAATTTTAATGGAGCTGAATAGATTTTTCCATCTGCTGATTTTGATGCTTTAACTATATTTGAAAGCACTGCATCATCACCTTCTACTATATCTGTAATATCTTCAAGTAACCCTTTTTCCATATAAGATTTTGCAGGTAATCCATCTAACATAATAATATCCGGTCCTTTGCCTGCCATTATTTCTGTATTAACCTTCTTGATTGCATCAGTTTTAGTAATTGATTGATTATTATCAATCCCAATTTCTAAGTTGATATGTACGTCTGGATGTTTTTTTTGGTACATAGCAATAGCCTGTCTCATTCTATCTGAGTCATACATTGAAAAAATAGAAATTTCCTTTTTATCATCTACTACCATATCAGCATCATACTTGTAGTTTTTTAATATTGTTTCACCCTCATTAGTTTGTAATAAAATCATAAATTCATCTTCTGATTTTTGTATAAACTGATATACATAGTTGCTACCTACGCCACTACGTGATCCATCCATAATTTTTTCTTGTGATTTACTACCTATTTTATGAACATAAATACCATCTCTATTGATAAAATAGAATGTATCTTTATCCTTACCTGGATATATACCTGGATTTGCTGCAATTATTTCCTTTTCTATATTTACCTCCCCTTTGTTTTCTCCACTTTCAGTGTCAAACTCTATTGCTTTTTCTGGTGATGCTACTAATAAATAATTTCCATTAACAGCCCAGTTTATTGTATCTTGCATTTCATATTTATATTCTTTTTTTACAGTTCCTGTTTTTCCATCTAGCCTAACTATTTTGTTTTTTTCATAATCTTGTAAATATATATCTCCATTGTTGTCAACTTTTAATTCACCACTTCTATTTAATAGTTCTTTATCAATAGCTACTTCTGTACTATTTCCACTTGTATCTATTAAAACAGCTTTTTTCTCAGGGTTCTCAGGTGAAGCTTCTCTATCTGTTTGCTTAGTATCTAAATTTTCTTGTAACTGTATCTCATATACAATAAGTACACTTCCATCACCTTTTATATTAGAACTTATAATATTGCTTCCTTCTGGTAATTCTGGAGTTTTAATTTTTTTATCATTCCAACTTTTCCCATTGTCACTCGAAGTATAATATAATTGATTTTTTAAATCTTCTCCAAAACCAATTACAGCTATATCTCCATTGTCTAATGTTCCAATTCCTGTTACAGCCTTCATTCCCTCTGGCAACTTCAAATCAGTTCCTATGTATCCCCCTTTAGTAATTTTTTTTCCACTCCCGCAGCCCGTAACCATAGTTATTACAAAGATAGCAATCATCATTATGCTTATGCTTTTTCTTATTTTCCTCATATTTACCTCCAAACTTATTATTATTACAAATTAATACAAGTTTACTATTTTTATCATTTTATCACTTAATTTATATTAAATACATAACACTCAACTTACAGTAAATACACCTAACTTACTAATTTGTAAGATTGTTTGAATCTGAGATTGTTACAAATTTTATCAATTACTTGCTCTTCATGATAAATAAAATCAGATATTTAAGAAACACTTAGATTTCAATGTAATATATTTACATTCAATTCCATATATACTACAATTTATACCAAAGGATGGATGCATTTAGTTTCTGTCCTTTTATAAACAACTGTAATAGGAGTTGGTTTTATGAAAAGTATTATAAATGGAAACAAGGTGGTTTATTACTTAATTTAAATTTACAAGTATTAATCCACCTTTACTTCTTACAAGGTTACTTTTTTATATTGAAAGGTGGAAAATAAAATGAACTTAAAAAACATACAAACAAATAGATTAACATTAATACCTATAACATTAGAAATAGTAAAATCATTAATAAATAGAAGTAGTAAAGAAATTGAGAATCTAGGAATTAAATGTGATAAAAAATGGCCTACAGAAGATACAATGGATATTTTACCTATTATAAAGGTTTCATTGGAAAAGAGTAAGATACCAACTGGGTTTGAAACTTGGATGATAGTAGATAAAAATAACAAGAAAATAATTGGAGATATAGGTTTTCATGGAGAACCTAATGAAAATGGAAAAGTGGAAATTGGATTTGGATTAGTAGAACATGAAAGAGAAAAAGGTTTTGGTTTTGAATCTTTAAATGCTATTATGGATTGGTTAAACTTTCAAGAAAGTGTTAAAGTTATTAAAGCTGAATGTTTAATTAGTAATAAGCCTTCTGCTCAAATACTAGAAAAAGCTGGGTTTAAGGAAGTTAATAAAGATGACGAATTAATTTACTGGGAATTTATTAAGTAGAATATTAATAGATTATATAACAAAGTTTTTAAGTATAAAAAATAGGTAATCCGAAAACGGATTACCTATTTTTTTAATTGCACCAATTGACAATTTAGTATAACAGAACCTAAATAAAACAAGGGAATATCTCAATCCTACTTATTTTAAACTTTTTTCATTATATATTTTAAATAATTTAAATATTTTGTTGAGGTATATGGCTTGTTATATATGGAATCACTTCGTCGGGAGAAATATTCAAAGCAACTGCAAACTCTTCATTTAACAGTCTTTCTGCTTCTTTCATAACATTATCGTCTACTTGATGTGTTTTTTTACCAATAGATTTTACTTGTTCTTTATTAAAATGTATACTTCTTACTAATTTAATCAGTTCTTCACATTTCCCACTCTTAAGTATTGCATTAAATTTTTTGTTTCTTGTCTTGTCATCCTCAATCCATGAAATATCCATATTTGGGATATTGTTTACTAGCGAAGTTGCATTGTTTTTAGATATAGTCTTTCTCATCGGAATATTTTGATTATCTACCGGAGCTTTTATTATTATATTGTCAGAATAAATCGGTCTTAATACATAGTACTTTCTATCCTCTCCGTTTATAAACTTCTCATTAGTTATATCTATAACTTTACACGCTCCTGTCATACCATACATTACACAATCGTCAATCTTAAACATTAAGATTTCACCATCCTTAATATAATAAAAAAGTCTTTAATACCTATGTTTAGGCTGACTTTTTTAAACCCATACTAGAAATTATATTCATCATAAATCCATATATAATATAATTTCATATTAATTATAAAAAAAGCAGCTTTGACAACAGAACTTATGTTATCAAAACTACTCGTTGTATTATTATTTTACCACATTTTAAAG
>NZ_JAKEDR010000092.1 GCF_023653455.1 Paraclostridium ghonii | reverse complement strand
ATATATATGTCAGTAAATGTATTATAGCTTATTTATTATAAAAATTAAAATTTACATTCATATTAAGGAGGTTATGTATGTGTAGTTGTTCTCAATGCAGTAATAAATTATTTGACTACTTTATTTTTTATATTTTTCAAAAAATTATACTTTTTTTAAAATTTTCTTAAAATTTTAACAATAAATAATGTATAATATGTATATCAGTAAAATATATTGTAGGTTTTTGTTAAAAATTAAACTTTACATTTCTATTAAGGAGGTTCTGTATGTGTAGTTGCTCTCAATGCAGTAATAAATTATTTGAAGAATTAGATGTATTTATAGATTCTTTACCTACTAAAAAAGGGGCTCTAATTCAAGTTTTACACTATGCTCAAAACTTATTTGGATACTTACCCAAAGAAGTTCAACTTCATATTGCAAAAAAATTAGATGTATCACCATCTAAAGTTTATGGGGTTGTAAGTTTTTACTCTTACTTTACTACTGAGCAAAAGGGTGAGTATAAAATAAGCGTATGCCTAGGTACTGTTTGCTTTGTAAAAGGTGCAGACAAAATACTTTCTGAATTTGAGAAGGAATTGGGAATTAAATCTGGGGAAACTACACCTGATCTTTTATTCTCTCTTGAAGGTCTAAGATGTGTAGGAGCTTGTGGTTTAGCTCCAGTTGTTGTTGTAAATGAAAAAGTTTATGGCCAAGTTACATTAGATCAAGTAAAAGATATAATAGCTGAATATAAGCAATCAGAAGCTACTTGCTAATTAATGGGAGGATAATATATGAGTCAAGTAAAATCATTTAACGAATTAAAAAATCTAATCAACGAATTAAAGCCTAACCTATCTTTAAGAAATAATACAATACAAAAAAATAATAAAAAAGAGTTGCTAATTTGTGGAGATACAGGCTGTAGAGCTGCAAATAGTATGCCTATAATAGATCGTTTAAAAGAAGAAATTAAAAATGTTGGCTTAGAAGATGTTGTTAGTGTATCTTTAACGGGTTGTTTTGGTTTCTGTGCTCAAGGGCCAATTGTCAAGGTCTTCCCGGATAACGTTTTCTACGTTAAAGTTTCACCAGATGATGCCAAAGAAATTGTTCAAGAACACTTAGTAAAAGGAAATATAGTTGATAGATTATTATTCCTTGAAGCTTCACAAGATAAAAAGGTCCAAGCTTCTGAGGATATATCTTTTTATAAACAACAAATGCGTATAGCTCTTCATAATTGTGGTTACATAAACCCTGAAAAAGTTGAAGATTATATAGCAAATGATGGGTATTTAACTCTAGGTAAATGTATAACTGAGTTGTCACCTGAACAAGTTATAGAAGAAGTAAAAATTTCAGAACTTAGAGGTAGAGGTGGTGCAGGGTTCCCTACAGGTATAAAATGGGAAGCTACTAAAAATTCAAAATCAGATCAAAAATATGTAATTTGTAATGCCGATGAAGGTGATCCTGGTGCATTTATGGATAGATCTATATTAGAAGGCGATCCTCACAAAGTTCTAGAAGCAATGGCAATTTGCGGATATGCCACAGGTTCAGATACCGGTTATATATATATAAGAGCTGAATACCCTCTTGCCATAGAAAGACTTAAACTTGCTATTTCTCAAGCAAATGAACTTGGACTTCTAGGAAAAAATATATTAGGAACTGATTTTAGCTTTAATATAGAACTAAAATACGGTGCAGGAGCATTCGTTTGTGGTGAAGGTACAGCTTTAATGAGATCTATAGAGGGAAATCGTGGAGAACCTAGGATGAAAACTTATAGCTCTACTAAAAAAGGTCTTTGGGATGTACCAACTTGTACAAATAATGTTGAAACTTTTGCAAATATACCTCCTATTTTAAGTAACGGTGGTAGTTGGTATAAAAATATAGGAACTGAAGATTCTTCTGGAACTAAAGTTTTCGCTCTTGGAGGAAAAATAAATAATGTAGGACTTGTTGAAATTCCAATGGGTACAACTTTAAGAGACGTAATTTATAATATAGGTGGTGGAATTCCTGATGGTAGGGAGTTTAAAGCAGTACTTACTGGTGGTCCATCTGGAGGATGTATTTCTGCTGATTATTTAGATACACCTATAGATTTTAATAATTTAAATAATTTGGGATCTATGATGGGGTCAGGAGGTATGCTTATTTTAGATGATACCGACTGCATGGTTGATATAGCTAAGTTCTTTTTAGAGTTTACTGTTGAAGAATCTTGCGGTAAATGCACTCCTTGTCGTATAGGTAACAAACGTTTACTTGAACTATTAACAAAAATAACGGATGGAAAAGGTACTTCTCAAGACTTAATAGATTTAGAAAATTTATCTAAAACTATTGTAAGTACATCTTTATGTGGATTAGGAAAATCTGCTCCTAACCCAGTTTTAAGTACACTTAACTATTTCTATGATGAATATAAATCTCATGTTGTTGATAAAAAATGTCCTTCTGGGAAATGTCAAGGACTATTAAATTTTGTTATAACTGATTCTTGTATAGGATGTACTAAATGTTCTAAGGTTTGTCCTTCTGGATGTATATCTGGAAATGTTAAAGAAAAACATGAAATAGATGTATCTAAATGTTTAAAATGCGGAGCTTGTGTAGACAACTGTAAATTTAATGCAATAATTAGGAGATAAGGGGGATAATCGATGAGTCTAGTTAATTTAACTATAAATGGTAAAAATATATCTGTTGAGAATGAAACTACAATACTTGATGCTGCTAAAAAGTTAAATATAAAAATACCAACACTATGTCACCTTCATATGGATGAAATAAATATGCACAACAAATGTGCTTCTTGTCGTGTATGCATGGTTGATACTAAAAGAGGTTTAGTACCGGCTTGTGCTACTAATGTTAAAGAAGGCATGGAAGTTCAAACTAACACATCTCGAGCTTTAAATGCAAGAAGAACTGTTGTTGAACTTTTACTATCAGACCATCCTCAGGATTGTCTTGTTTGTGATAAAAACGGTAACTGCGAGCTTCAAACTATAGCTCATGACTTAGGTGTAAGAAATATAAGTTATAAAGGTGAAAAAACTAATTTAGGGATAGATAATTCTAGCAAATCTATAGTTAAAGATCATGATAAGTGTATACTTTGTAGAAGATGTGAGACTATGTGTAATGAAATACAAAAAGTAGGAGTTTTATCAGGTGTTAATCGTGGTTTTGAAACTATGGTATCTACATTTTTTAATGAAGATATGGATAAAACTAACTGCTCTTTCTGTGGGCAATGCGTTGCTGTATGCCCTACAGGAGCTTTATCCGAAGTTAATAATATAAATTTAGTTTGGGATGAGCTTAGTAATTCTAAAAAAACAACTGTAGTTCAAGTGGCCCCTGCTGTAAGAGTTGCTTTAGGTGAAGAGTTCGGATTAGCCCCAGGTACTATCACTACTGGTAAGATGGTTTCTGCTCTTAAATTGTTAGGATTTAAATATGTGTTTGATACAAATTTTGCTGCTGATATAACTATCCTTGAAGAAGCTTCTGAGTTTATGAATAGATTAAAAGAAAATAAAAATTTACCAATTTTAACAAGTTGTTGTCCAGCTTGGGTAAACTATTTAGAACACCATTATCCTGAATGTTTAAATTTAGCTTCTAGCTGTAAATCTCCTCAAAATATGTTTGGAGCTGTAGCTAAAAACTACTTTACTTCTAAGATAGGCATTACTCCTAAAGATATAACTGTAGTTTCTGTTATGCCTTGTATAGCAAAAAAATATGAAGTTTCTAGAGAAGAACTAGGAAATGATGGAGTTTTAGATGTTGATATATCTATAACTACTCGTGAGCTTGCTAAAATGATAAAAGAATCTGGAATAGATTTTTTAAATCTAGATGATGAAAATTTTGATAACCCAATGGGTGAATCTACAGGAGCTGCCGATATCTTTGGTACTACAGGTGGAGTTTTAGAGGCTGCTCTTCGTACATCTTATGAATGGGTAACTGGGAAAGAATTAGAAATCCTAGATTTTAAATCTGTTAGAGGACTTGATGGTATAAAGGAAGCCAGCATTACTATTGGTGATTCTACAATAAATGTTTGTGCTGCTAGTAACTTAGGAAATGCTAAAAAGATAATGGATGATGTTAAAAATGGTAATTCTAAATATCATATAATAGAAATAATGGCTTGCCCTGGAGGGTGTATAGCCGGAGGTGGTCAACCTTATCACCGTGGAGACTACTCTGTAGTAAAATCTAGATCTGAAGGATTGTATAGTATAGATTCTAACAAGGAAATACGTAAATCTCATAAAAACCCTTCAGTAAATACATTATATGATGAATTTTTAGGTAGTCCATGTGGAGATTTAGCTCATAAATATCTTCATACTCACTATTTTGATAAAAGTAATTTTTTCGAATGTGATGAAGAATTAGCCAAATCTACTGAATAAATAAAATAAGGTGTGACAAATGTCACACCTTATTTACTTTTATCTATTAATGTTGCTAATTTCTTGGTAAATTCTTTTGCTGCATCGTAACCCATACGTTTTTGTCTAAAATT
Organism: Paraclostridium ghonii; assembly: GCF_023653455.1. GTDB lineage: Bacteria > Bacillota > Clostridia > Peptostreptococcales > Peptostreptococcaceae > Paraclostridium > Paraclostridium ghonii. Next base: position 8,612 of record NZ_JAKEDR010000092.1, on the reverse strand, counting down.
CATGGCAGCAACCTCTAAAATCATAGCTGTATTTCTTCCAGGTTTTACTGGAACTGTTAACTTTTCTACATCTATTCCTAATATTTCTTCATACTCTTTATCCAAGCCTAATCTATCGTAATAAGTGTTGTCATTCCAAGATTCTAATCGTATAACTAAATCTATAACTTTAGAATCTTTTACAGCACCTATCCCATACATACTTCTAACATCTATTATCCCTATACCTCTTATCTCCATAAAGTGTCTTAAAACTTCTGGAGCTTGTCCCATAAGTATATTTTCATCAACTTTAGTTATTTCAACAGCATCATCTGCTATTAATCTATGTCCTCTTTGAACAAGCTCTAGTGCTGTTTCTGATTTTCCAACACTACTTTCTCCTCTTATTAACACTCCAACCCCAAACACATCTACTAAAACCCCATGTATTGTAGTTGTAGGAGATAACTTAGAGTCTAGGTAATTAGATAATTTATTTATTAACCTTGTAGTATTACGTTTTGTTGCTAATACTACTCTATTGTGCTTTTTAGCCATTTCTATAACATCATCTTTAACTGTAAGTCCTCTAGATACTATTAATGCTGGTACTTCATAACTAAAAAATTTATCTAAAACTGATCTTCTTACATTCTTATCCATATGACTAAAGTAAGTATACTCTGTTCTTCCTACTATTTGTATTCTATCATAAGTAAAGTGTTCAAAGTATCCAGCAAATTGTAACCCTGGTCTATGGATATCTTGGTAATGAACCTGATATTCTACGTCATCTGGTAAATTTACTACCTCTAAATCTAAATCCTTTATTAACTGTCTAATTGAAACTGATTTTTCACTTCTCTCATTATCCATACTATAATGTCCTCCTATATGAAAACTATTTATTGTTGAAGAATTTAAATACACTTTCTGCTGAAGACTTATTCATTCCCTCTACTTCCAATAATTCTTCAAAGCTAGCATCTTTTATTTCTTCTATGCTTTTAAAATGACTTAATAGTGATTTTTTTCTTTTCTCTCCTATTCCTTGTATATCATCTAATAGTGATTTTGTCAAAGATTTATTCCTTAAACTTCTATGGTATGAAATTGCATAATTATGAACTTCCTCTTGTATACTTGCTACAAATCTATACAAATTAGATGTTTTTTCGAGTTGTATTTCTTTTTCCCGGGAAATTAATCCCTTTGTTCTATGTTTATCATCTTTATATATTCCCCACAGAGGAATATTGACATCATATCTATCTAAAACTTTTTTTACTGAGCTTACTTGACCTTTTCCCCCATCTAATAATATTAAATCTGGGAAATACCCGTATTTAATTCTTCTTTCTACAATCTCAGCCATAGAATCATAATCATTAGGTCCTTCAACTGTTTTTATTTTATATCTTCTGTATTCTTTTTTATCCTTTTTACCATCTGTAAATACAACCATAGATCCAATAGAATCTACACCTTGTATATTTGATATATCAAAAGATTCTATTCTTTTAGGTATATTTTCTAATTCTAAAATATTTCTTAGTTCTTCAAGTGCTCCTATACTCTTTTGGTACTTTAACTTATTTAGATTTGAGAATTTTTCTAAATACTCAACAGCATTTTTTCTAACCATTTCTACTAAATTTTTCTTCTCCCCTTTTTGAGGAACCTTTATATTAACTTTTTGACCTTTTTTATCACATAACCATGCTTGTAATACAAAGCTATCTTCTATTTCATCTTCTATTATAATTTCCTTAGGTATATAATCTTGTGATATATAAAACTGTTTAAAAAAAGAAGATAAAATAGATTTACGGGAACTATCCATAACTCCTTCTAAAATATAGTGTTCTCTTCCAACTATCTTACCACTTCTTATGAAAAATACTTCAACACAAGCTTCGTCATTTGCTATTGCCATAGCTATTATATCTTGATTTAAATCTGAAGTTCCCGAATCTATCTTTTGTTTTTGTATCATATCTTCTAGACTTCTAATTTTATCTCTGTATATTGCTGCATCTTCAAAGTTAAAATCCATTGCACAATTATTCATTTTTTCTTTTAGTATTTCTATTAATTTTTCTTCTTTTCCAGATAAAAACAAAATTATTTCCTCTATCATTTTATTGTATTCTTCTTTACTTACTTCACCAGTACACGGTCCAACACATTTTTTAATATGTTTATTTAGACACGGACGCACCTTATTTTTTATAGCCTTTTCTATATCTATATTGCATGTCCTTATAGGGTACGTATTTCTTATTATATCAAGAGTATCATTTACAGCACTTATATTCGTATATGGACCAAAGTATTTTGCTTTATCTTTTAAAACTCTTCTTACTTTTAAAATCCTTGGGTAATCTTCATTTATCGTTACCTTTACATAGGGATATGTTTTATCATCTCTAAGAAGAACATTATATTTTGGCCTATATTGTTTTATTAAGTTACACTCTAAAATTAATGCTTCTAGTTCTGAATCCGTTATTATATATTCAAATTTGTTAATATTTTTTACCATTGATTTTACTTTAGATGTATGATTTTTAGATGATTGAAAATATTGCCTTACTCTATTTTTAAGAGATATAGCTTTTCCTACATATATAACTTTATCATTTATATCTTTCATTAAATAAACCCCAGGTTCTGCTGGAAGCTTTTTTAACTGTTCTTGTATATCAAACATTCTTTCACCTCGGCTTTAATTTATAATAAAATTATACCCTAAATTACATTTAAATAAAGGATAAATACAAGTTTTATAACTTTAAAAGCCCTTTATAGCTTTTAAAGCAAACTTATATTTATCCTTCTAATTTATTTAATATTCAAAATTTTTATTTCTTTACTTTACCTCCATTAACTTGTAAGAAATATGTGCTTGCAGACTCTTTTGTTTTAAATTCTGGTGAATCTTTGTATTTATCAACATTTTCAGAACTTAATGTCACTTTATCTATTTCTCCTGTTTCATATAAATTAAGTGCAGCATTAGGATCTTTAACTATCTTAGTATTTACTTTATCTATCTTAACACTACTTGCATCCCAATAATTAGGGTTTTTGCTCATTGTAAACATATCTTCTATCTTCCAATTACTTAATGTGAATGGTCCATTGTAGAATATTTTATCTTTAGCCGTTCCATATTCACTTCCAAATTTTTCTACTGCTTTTTGATTTTGTGGTAAGAATGATTTGAAGAACATTAAACTATCAAAGTAATGAACAGGTCTTACTAAATCTACTTTTAATGTATAATCATCTACTGCTTTTATTCCTACTTTATCAGCATTATCAGTTTTTCCTAAGTTATAATCTTTAGCTCCTACTATATCATACATAATAAATCCATAAGTAGATGCTGTTGCTGGATCTAAAGTTCTTTTCCATGAATATTCAAAATCTTTAGCCGTTACTGTATCTCCATTTGACCATTTAGCATCTTTTCTTAAATGGAAAGTCCATGATTTACCATCTTCTGATTTTTCCCATTTCTCTGCCACTCCTGGAGCTAATTTACCATCTTTATCTTGTTTAACTAAACCTTCCATAGTATTCATCAATACTTCTGATGATACTGTATCTGTAGCTTTACTTATATCTAAAGTAGGTATATCTGATGTAAGTCTTAAGTTAAGTTCTTTTTTACCTTTTCCTAACTCTACCCAATTGTATATTGCGTCAACTCCAAATGGTGGAGTAAGTATTCCACTTACATATGGCTTTTGAAGATAAGATGTTCCTTTTTGATAAAGTGGAGATAAGTATCCATCTTCTAACATTATCTTTTCAGCTTTTGCATATTTTTCCCAACTTTCTTTTTGAGTTACAGCATTTTTACCTTCTTCTATAAGCTTATCGTATTCTGGATTACTATATCCTGTATTTCTAGCGTATTGTAATCCACTTTCCATAGTTTCTAAGAATGTTAGTGGATCCTGGTAATCTGGATTCCATCCTGAATGAGTAAGTTGGAATTCTCCTTTTTCTTCTAATGCAAGTTTTTGTTTAAATGGTTGTGCTTTTATTTCTACTTTTAATCCCGGCAATGCATTTTGAAGTTCTGCTTGCATAAATTCAACTTCTTTTTTAGCACTTTCTGCATCAAATGATAATAACTCTAGTGTTACTGTATCAAATCCAACTTCTTTTTTAGCTTTATCCCATAACTTAGTAGCTTCTTCTTTATTATATTTGTATCCCATATCTCCAGCTACTTCTCTATAATCTTTACCTTCTTCATTAACTGCTAATTTCTTTGCAACTATATAATCAGCTGGTGTACATCCATTATTTATTATATTATCACATAAAGATTCTTTATTTATAGCCATAGATATAGCTGCTCTTGCATTTTTATTAGCAAGAACCTCGTACGGGTCTGCTGCTTTACTTCCTGAAGAAGAACTTCCATTATTACTACACCCCACCATACTAATTACAGCTATCGCTGCAGTAGTACTCATTAATGCCATTTTCTTTTTAAATACCATTAAATTACCTCCCCAAAATAATTTTTTAAGTACTATGGTGATTGTATAAATATATGTTTTAACATTATATGTGCTTAAATTTGTCCTTAATTCCTAAATTTATTTATTATAATAAAATAGCAGTAATATACTTGAAAATAAGTATATTACTGCTATTTTAAGTTTAAATATATATTATTTACTAGCTCCTTTCCCTCCATTTATTTGGAAAAATGTTACTGAAGCTGTTAATCGAGTTTTAAATTCTGGTGAATCTTTATATTTATCAACGTTTTCTGAAGTTAATGCTGCTATATCTATTGATCCTGTTTCATATAAGTTAAGTGCTGCATTAGGATCTTTAACTATCTTAACATTTACTTTATCTATCTTAACATTACTTGCATCCCAGTAATTAGGATTTTTACTCATTGTATGCATATCTTCTATTTTCCAGTTACTTAATGTAAATGGTCCATTATAAACCATCTTATCTGCAGTAGTTCCATATTCATCTCCAAATTTTTCTACAGCTTTTTTATTTTGTGGTAAGAATGATCCATGGAACATCAAACTATCAAAGTAGTGAACTGGTCTTACTAAGTCCACTTTTAATGTATACTCATCTACTGCTTTTACTCCTACTTTATCAGCATTATCAGTTTTTCCTAAGTTGTAATCTTTAGCTCCAACTATATCATACATAATGAATCCATAAGTAGATGCTGTTGCAGGATCTAAAGTTCTCTTCCATGAATATTCAAAATCTTTAGCTGTTACTGGATCTCCGTTTGACCACTTAGCATTTTTTCTTAAATGGAAAGTCCATGATTTACCATCTTCTGATTTTTCCCATTTCTCAGCAACTCCTGGAGCTAATTTACCATCTTTATCTTGTTTAACCAAACCTTCCATAGTATTCATAAGTACTTCTGATGAAACAGAATCTGATACTTTGCTTATATCTAAAGTAGATATATCTGAAGTATTTGTTATATTAAGTTCTTTTTTACCTTCTCCTAATTGTACCCAGTTATATATAGCATTTACGCCAAATGATGGTGTAAGTCTTCCGCTTACATATGGTTTTTGTAAGTATGAAGATCCTTGTTGTACTGTTGGAACTATATATGCATCATCTAGCATCAATTTTTCAGCTTCTGCATATTTTTCCCAGCTCTTATCTTGACTTTCTGCATTTTTAGCTTCTTCTATTAGCTTATCATAATTTTCATTTTTATAATTTGTATGTTTAGCATATTGTAGTCCACTTTCCATAGTTTCTAGATATGTTAATGGGTCTGGATAATCTGGATTCCAAGCTGCATAAGATAACTCAAATTCTCCTTTAGTTTCTAAGTCATTTTTCTGTTTAAATGGTTGAGTTTTTATTTCAACTGTCAACCCAGGAAGAGCTCCTTGAAGTTCTGATTGCATAAATTCTGCAGTTCTTTTGCTAGTTTCTGAATCAAATGTTAATAGTTCTAATGTAACTTTATCAAATCCAACTTCTTCTTTAGCTTTTTCCCATAATTTAGTTGCTTCTTTATCATTATGTTCATAGCCCATGTTTCCAGCTAATTCTCTATAATCTTTTCCAGCTTCATTAAATGCTAACTTCTCTGCTACAAAATATGATGCTGGTATAGTCCCATTGTTTAGGATAGTATCACACATTCCTTTTCTATCTAGTGACATTGCAATTGCTTGTCTTGCATCTTTATTTGCAAGAACTTCTAAAGCTTTACCTTCCTTACCATTTCCCCCACTAGATGATCCTCCATCTGTACTACTACATCCAACTAAAGCCATCACAGCTATAGCTGATGTTGCACACATTACAGCCATTTTTTTCTTTAAAACCATAACACATCCCCCTTACTAATTATCCCCTATATAAATTTTTAATTTAAATTGTAGTACAACTATTCTTAAATGTCAGTATTTTTTTAATTTTCTTTTCTAAGATTTTTTTTTATATTCTTATGCATTTGTTTTTATGTAATATTTATACTGCTCTATTAGCTATATTAACCTTTGTTCAAAGAAATCCTTTTATTAAATTTTATTAAATTTTTTTAATATTGTAAATTTTTTACATAAATGATTGTTTTTTTTATAAAATGGTACTAATATTATATTAAAATTAATTTCGGTGCCTTTAAATTTAAATTTTATATAAGGGGGTTCATATTTTGAAAAAGTTTAATATATTAGTTATATTAAATTTAGTTCTAAGTCTTTCATACTATTTATTTAATGATTTTGAAAGATTTTCTTTTATAAATTCATCTTTTATGATAGGACTATTTTATTTAACGCTAGGAATATTTTTATATGTTACAGAACAAGGCTTTTTTAATTTAACAATTTATGCATATAGTAAAGTTTGCAACCAAATTCAAAAAAGCAGAGGTCTTTTATCTGAAGCAAATGTTCATATAGATGATTATATAAAAAAAAGATACCATTTTTCCAACACGAATTCACTTTTATCATCTGGTCTATTCATATCGTTAATCACTTTAATAGTAAGTTTTATAATTTATTAAGTTTGTAAAACGTATTATTAAGCTTATATTAACTACCTTCAAATAGTTTTAACATTCTGATATTAATAAGTTTATCAAAATTTTTTTATAATATTTTTTATTAAAGGGAGGGATAGCGATGGGTCGCTATATTTTAAAACGTCTTACTCTTATGTTTATGACATTATTAATAGTCATTTCTGTTACTTTCTTCTTAGTAAGATTATTACCTGGAAGTCCATTTAATGATGAAAAGTTAAATGCTCAACAAGTTGAAATGATTAACAAGCAATATGGCCTAGATGCGCCAGTTCCAGTTCAATACGTAAGATATATGACAGGAGTTTTTACAGGTGATTTAGGAAGATCTTTTAAGTATGATAATAAAAAAGTTGAAGATTTAATAAGTACTCGTTTAAAACCTTCTGCTATGTTAGGTGCTCAAGCACTAGTAATAGGAAGTGTGGTTGGTTTAACTTTAGGTATTGTAGCTGCACTTAAAAAGAATACTTTTTGGGACTATTTCGCAACTGTAATTTCAGTTTTAGGAGTTTCTGTTCCATCGTTTGTTTTAGCTGCACTACTACAATTGTATTTAACTACAAAACATCAAATTTTCCCTGTTACATGGGGGATGCCTATAGGTTCAGATTTTAGATATGCTTGGACTGTTTTACCATCTATAGCATTATCATTTTTCTCTATAGCGAGTATAGCACGTTTTACTAGAACTGAACTTGTTGAAGTTTTAAATGCAGATTATATAATAACTGCAAAATCTAAAGGTTTAACTAAAGGAGCTGTAATAGTAAAGCATGCTTTAAGAAATGCTTTAATACCTGTTGTAACTATGCTAGGACCTTTAACTGTTGGTCTACTTACTGGATCTCTAGTTGTTGAAAAAGTTTTTGCTGTACCTGGGCTAGGAGATTTACTAGTATCATCTATAACTACCAATGACTTATTCTGTATATCAGGTGTTTCTATATTCTATAGTGCACTTTATATAGGCGTAATTTTATTAGTTGATATCCTTTATGGAATTATAGATCCTAGAATTCGTGTTGCAGGGGGGAAAGCTTAATGATAGATAAAGTTATTATTGATGGTAAAGAAGTTCAACTTACTGCTGATTTATTTGAGTTAAGTCCAGCTGATATGACTCAACATGAAGCTATAACTAGACCAAGTTTAACATTTTGGCAAGATGCTAGAAAAAGATTATTTAGAAATAAAGGTGCTATTTCAGGTTTGATTATATTATCTGTAATATGTTTCCTTACTATATTCGGACCAATGTTTAATAAGTATTCTTATGATCAACAAAACTTAAGCCATGCTAAGTTGCCTCCAAGAATGCCTGTTATTTCTTCTTTAGGGATGATGGACGGTACTAAAATAGAGAAAAAGTTTGATGGAACTGAAGAAAGAATAGACGCTTATCAAAAAAAAGGTGTAGAAGATGGAGTGAACTACTGGTTTGGTACAGATGACTTAGGCCGTGATTTATGGACTCGTACTTGGACTGGAGCTAGAGTTTCTCTTTTCATAGCAATATTAGCTGCTCTTTATGATTTATTAATAGGTGTTACTTATG
>NZ_JAKEDR010000091.1 GCF_023653455.1 Paraclostridium ghonii | reverse complement strand
ACAGGTTATACAGGATACACGGGAGATACAGGAATACAAGGACTGATAGGACCAACAGGATACACAGGGTATACAGGTTATACAGGATACACGGGAGATACAGGAATACAAGGACTGATAGGACCAACAGGATACACAGGGTATACAGGTTATACAGGATACACGGGAGATACAGGAATACAAGGACTGATAGGACCAACAGGATATACAGGGTATACAGGTTACACAGGGTATACGGGAGATACAGGAATACAAGGATTAATAGGGCCAACAGGGTATACAGGTTACACAGGGTATACAGGTTATACAGGATACACGGGAGATACAGGTATACAAGGATTAATAGGACCAACAGGATACACAGGGTATACAGGTTACACAGGAGATACAGGTATACAAGGATTAATAGGACCAACAGGATACACAGGGTATACAGGTTACACGGGAGATACAGGAATACAAGGAGTGATAGGACCAACAGGATACACAGGTTACACGGGATATACGGGAGATACAGGAATACAAGGATTGATAGGACCAACAGGATATACAGGGTATACAGGTTACACAGGGTATACGGGAGATACAGGAATACAAGGATTGATAGGACCAACAGGATACACAGGATACACAGGGTATACGGGAATACAAGGATTAATAGGACCAACAGGATACACAGGGTATACGGGAGATACAGGTCTACAAGGATTAATAGGGCCAACAGGGTATACAGGTTACACAGGGTATACGGGAGATACAGGTCTACAAGGATTAATAGGGCCAACAGGATACACAGGATATACGGGAGATACAGGTCTACAAGGATTAATAGGGCCAACAGGATACACAGGATATACGGGAGATACAGGTCTACAAGGATTAATAGGGCCAACAGGGTATACAGGATATACGGGTCTACAAGGATTAATAGGACCAACAGGATACACAGGATATACGGGGTATACGGGAGATACAGGTCTACAAGGATTGATAGGACCAACAGGATATACAGGGTATACAGGATATACGGGAGATACAGGAATACAAGGATTAATAGGGCCAACAGGGTATACAGGTTATACAGGGTATACGGGAGATACAGGTCTACAAGGATTGATAGGACCAACAGGATACACAGGATACACAGGATACACAGGATATACGGGAGATACAGGAATACAAGGATTGATAGGACCAACAGGATACACAGGTTACACAGGTTATACAGGACTACAAGGATTAATAGGGCCAACAGGGTATACAGGTTACACAGGATATACGGGAGATACAGGAATACAAGGATTAATAGGACCAACAGGATACACAGGGTATACAGGTTACACAGGTTACACAGGATATACAGGACTACAAGGATTAATAGGACCAACAGGATACACAGGATACACAGGATACACAGGGTATACGGGAGATACAGGACTACAAGGATTAATAGGACCAACAGGGTATACAGGTTACACAGGATATACAGGGCTACAAGGATTAATAGGACCAACAGGATACACAGGGTATACAGGTTACACGGGATATACGGGAGATACAGGTCTACAAGGATTAATAGGACCAACAGGATACACAGGGTATACAGGTTACACGGGATATACGGGAGATACAGGTCTACAAGGATTGATAGGGCCAACAGGATACACAGGGTATACAGGAGATACGGGTCTACAAGGATTGATAGGACCAACAGGGTATACAGGTTACACAGGATATACGGGAGATACAGGTCTACAAGGATTGATAGGGCCAACAGGATACACAGGATACACAGGATACACAGGATACACAGGATATACGGGAGATACAGGAATACAAGGATTAATAGGGCCAACAGGGTATACAGGGTATACAGGTTACACAGGATATACGGGAGATACAGGTCTACAAGGATTGATAGGGCCAACAGGATACACAGGATACACAGGATACACAGGATATACGGGAGATACAGGAATACAAGGATTAATAGGGCCAACAGGGTATACAGGGTATACAGGTTACACAGGATATACGGGAGATACAGGAATACAAGGATTGATAGGGCCAACAGGATATACAGGTTACACGGGATATACGGGTCTACAAGGACCAACAGGATACACAGGATACACAGGGTATACGGGAGATACAGGTATACAAGGATTGATAGGACCAACAGGGTATACAGGTTACACAGGATATACAGGGCTACAAGGACCAACAGGATACACAGGATATACGGGATATACAGGGCTACAAGGACCAACAGGATATACAGGTTACACAGGATACACAGGGTATACTGGAGGTGTAAGTGCAGGAGCATCATTCTATTCACCTAACACAACTACTTCTCAAAATATTACTGGAGCAATAATACCAATAACTTCAACACAATATAATGCTGCAGGATCTGGATTAACATTGAGTGCAGGACAGATAAATATAGCTAATACGGGCAATTACCTTGTATCATGGACAGTTAGTGGAATCCCTACATCTACAAATGTTGGATTTAGATTAGGTGGAACTTTAGTAAACGCATCTATTATACATCTAGCTTCACCAGAAGGGGATTCTACTATAGGAGGATCCTTAATAGTCAGTGTGGCAACTGCAAATACTTTATTAGATATTTTTACTGTGGGAACTTACACTTCTTCTGCAACAGGAAGTCCTAACAATAGGATACAAATTACAATACTTCCATTAATCTAATGAGTAAAATCTTTGTACTGCTTAGATAAAAAATTCAACAAGAACATTATAAATATTAGAGAAAGAACTGCCTAGACAGTAATTAATACTTTATAGGCAGTTTATTTTTTCTATAAGTAATACATTATGATGAACACTAATATACTTAATTGTGAAATGAAAAGTTATTTTTATAAATACAAAACTTAGGTGAGGGATTTTTATGATGAAAATAATGACTATAGTTGGAACTAGGCCAGAAATTATAAAGCTTAGCAGAGTCATAAATGAATTAGATAAATACACAGATCATATATTGGTTCATTCAGGACAAAATTATGATTATGAATTAAATGAAATATTTTTTAAAGATTTAGAAATAAGAAAACCAGACTATTTTTTAGACTCAGCAAAAGAAAATGCAATTGAAACAATTGCAGATATATTGGTAAAAGTAAATAAGTTAATATTAGAAGAACATCCTGACGCACTTTTAATATATGGAGATACTAATACTTGTTTATCCGTTATAGCTGCTAAGAAAAATAAAATACCAATATTTCATATGGAAGCAGGAAATAGATGTTTTGATTTAAGGGTACCTGAAGAGATAAATAGAAAAATAGTAGATCATATAAGTGACATTAACTTTACATTAACTGAACATGCAAGAAAATACCTTGAGGAAGAAGGGATAAGACCTGAAACTATAATAAAATCTGGATCTAGTATGAAGGAAGTTTTTAAATATAATATGGATAAAATTAATAGCTCTAATATATTAGAAAGAATGTCATTAAAAGCAAAAGAGTATTTTGTTGTTAGTGCTCATAGAGAGGAAAATTTAGATATAGATAATAATTTTATAAACCTCATTAACTCATTAAATAAGATAGCAAATCATTATAATAAGCAAATCATTTTTTCCACTCATCCAAGAACAAAAAATAAAATAGAAAATATAAGTAATTTAAAGCTAGATGAAAATATTATACTATCTAAGCCATTAGGCTTTTTCGATTATATAAAACTACAATTAAATGCATATTGTACATTGTCAGACAGCGGAACTATAACCGAAGAATCATCTATATTAGGATTTCCAGCAATAACTATTAGAAACTCTCATGAAAGACCGGAAGGTATGGATGAGGGAACTTTAATAATGAGTGGATTAAATTATGAAACAATAAAAAATTCAATAGATATAGTGGTTGATCAATCTAAAGATGATTGTATGTCTATAGTAAAAGATTATGATACTGAAAATGTTTCTAAAAAAATTGTAAGATGTATTATTAGCTATATTGATTATATAAATAAAAATGTGTGGAAGAAATATTAAGGAGGAATACATGAAGAGGGTATTAGTGTTTGGGGCTACAGGGATGGCAGGACATATGGTAACTATGTACTTATCAAATATAAAAGATAAATATAAGGTATTTAATGTTTGTCATAGAAATAAACTTAATAAAAATAGTATATTATGTGATATAGATGATATTAATCATGTTAATGAAATTATTCAAATTGTAAATCCAGATGTAATTATTAATTGTATTGGCGTTTTAAATAAAGTAGCCGAGGTTAATATCAAAAACACTGTGTATATAAATACATTTTTCCCGAAGTTTTTAGCTAGGATAGGTGAGAGTAAAAATATAAAAATAATACATTTAAGCACTGATTGTGTATTTAATGGATTAAAAGGAAGCTATACTGAGAAATCTTTTAAAGATGAAGAAGGTATTTATGGTTTAAGCAAAAACTTAGGAGAGATAGAAAAAAAGAATTGTCTTACAATTAGGACGTCTATTATTGGGCCTGAGCTAAAAAATGGTAGTGGATTATTTAATTGGTTTATGTCTCAAAAAGGAACGATAAGAGGATTTACTAATGTTTTTTGGAGTGGTATTACAACATTAGAGCTTTCAAAAGTTATAGATAAAGCATTAGATACAAATATAGAAGGCATTTATAATATAACACCTGGATATAAGATATCTAAATATGATTTATTAAATATAATAAAGGATGAATTTAAAAAAGATGACGTAATAATAGAAAAAAATAATACTATTGTAGGCGATAAAAGCTTATTAACAATAAGAAAAGACTTTGATTATAAAGTACCTTCCTATGAAGTTATGATTGAGGAAATGAGTATTTGGATGCAAGAAAATAAAGATTTATATAAGCTATATAATTAAGGAGTGATTTTATGAATAATCAAACAGCTATGATTATAGATATACCATTTAATGTATGCGAACATCCCTTTTGGTTTGAATTTAAAGTTTTATATGCATCATCTACGTATAAGTCTCAAACAAAAGAATGGATAGATTATAGAATAGATATATTTATGAAATACACAGCTAAAAGTCTTATAAATCAAACTAATCAAGATTTTAAATGTATAGTAAGACATAGCAAAGAAACGAAGCATTTAATAGATGATGCTCTTTTAAAATATCCTAAGTTACCTGATAATATAATTTTTACTGATGACGGGGATAATACAATAAAAGAAATTATTAGTGATTATAAGTACATGTATCATATAAGAATTGATAGTGATAATATGTTTAGTCCTGATTATATAGAACAGCTTCATAATATCAAGTATCATAAAGGTTTACAGTGTATACTATGCCAAAGGGGATACATATACGAAACTAATAAAAATATTTTAGTCCATATGACTCATCCTTCGCCATCATTTTATGCTTTAATCTATACTGTTGATAATTTTTTATCTGGATTGAGATATTATGTAAAAGACGATCATTGGGGAGCTATGAATCTTGTACATGAAACAATTCCAAATCCAAGTTATGTAGTTATTATACATGGTCTCAATATTAGTAATGATTTAGAAGATATTTTAGCATTTGGTTATATTCAAACTAGTATTGCAACTGAGGAGGAAAAAGAACAAATACTAAATGGATTCAATGTAGCAAAATTATATAATTAAACCAATAAAATTTATAAGTGTAAAAGACATTTATTATATACTTGTTTAACATTGTATTAATAAATGAATTTAGTGTTAATAATGTCTTTTAATTATTTAAGTATAAATTAGATAATGAATTTAAAATAAAATTATTATTTAAAAATATGTGAAATTAAGAAAAGCTAACCCGTTAAATATCGATGGAAATTTAATGGGTTAGCTTTTTGCCTAAAGCAGTGCTAATTTTAAGGTTGACAATAGAAGATAGACAGAAGGTATCTCGATGTTATTAAAATATATTTATTTATAAGTTTTTATAAAAACTTATTTTTTTCTCTATTTAACAAAATGGATTGATCTATATTTTCAATACTATAAAGGTTATATAGCAACATTTTATTTCTAATAAAATTATCTGCATTTCTATGATTGTTGTCATTTTGATGGTGTAAGTGATATATTGTAAAGTTGGATATTTTATGAATAGGGGCATTTACTCTATGCATACAATTAACAAATGCAACATCTTCATTACCCCAGTCTTTAAATTCTTCGTCATATCCTCCACATTTTTAAATATTTCTTTTTTCATAATACAGATTCTGCTAAATAGAGAAGTGAAAATTTGAGTATTACTATCAATAAAAGAATCGTCTACATTGAAACAATTATTATCTAAAATTCTATTAGTAGCATTTTCTGAAAATTGTACTAATCTTGATGGAGCAACAATGCCTTTATCATAAACTACATTTATTGTCGCACTTTTACAATATGGAGTTTCATTGCGCTCATAGATGCATAGTTCTGCATATGGAATCAGCGATTTATATCTTTTTTAGCCAGTTCCAATTTATTTTTCTATCGCCAGTACCTGTTTTAAAAGGAATAATTATTGAAAGATTATTAAAAGTCAAATCTATCACATCCTAACATAAAAAATTTTATTTATCTATTGACCAAATTGCCCCAAATGCACCCTTAGGTTCAGGGAGTAGTTCTTATTTATTATTTAATAAATGAAAATCATTGAATATATAAAAATCCCAATGGAGTAAAAACAAAAACTTGTTCAGATGCTATATTTAATGTTTTTGATAGTAAATCTAGAGCTTCTTCTTTCTCTAAATGTTGTATTACATCAAGAATTAATATTGAATCAACTGAATTATAAGGAAAATTTTTAACAATATCTTGAAAACTCATATTTAATACCAATAAATCTTTATATTTTTCATTTAATACTTCTATATACTCGCTATAAGGTTCACAGCAAATATGAGTTTCACACTAAACATCAGTAAAGGGCTTAATTCCACAGCCTATATCTAATAATTTAGAGCATGGTTTTATTGAACTTAAAGAACTTGATAATAGATCATTTTTAGCACATAAATATTTCATTATATAGCTCCTTTATATAGAAAATTATTTAGTTGAATTTTATTATATAGATCAAACTTTCCACGAAGCTAATTCTTTTTTTACGTAATCTAGTTCAAGGAGTTTTTCAATAATTTCATAAATATTTAAACGGTGAGTATTACTAGAATTGTATTCTTGAATGTTGGATAATTCACTGTTTCCTTCAATGAAGTATTTGTCATAATTAAGATCTCTTTTATCTACGGGTACTCTATAGAAGTTACCCATATCTATTGCCTTTGACATTTCCTCTTTTGTAAGTAATGTCTCATGCATCTTCTCACCATGTCTTATTCCTATTTCAGAAATAGGGGTATTTACATCAAACACTTTTTTTATCGCAATAGCTAGGTCATTTATAGTGCAAGCAGGAGCTTTTTGAACAAATAAATCCCCTGTTTGACCTTGTTGAAAAGCAAATAAAACTAAGTCTACAGATTGGTCTAAGCTCATTAAAAATCTAGTCATATTGCCGTTTGTAATTGATAAAGGCTGACCTTTTTTTATTTGATCTATGAAAAGTGGTATAACACTTCCCCTTGATGCCATGACATTTCCATAACGAGTTCCGCATATAGTAGTTTGATCAGGATGAACAGTTTTAGATTTTGCAATAAATACTTTTTCCATCATAGCTTTAGAAATTCCCATAGCATTTACAGGGTAAGCAGCCTTATCAGTTGAAAGACATATAACCTTTTTTACACCTTCGCTAATGGCAGCTGAAAGAACATTTTCTGATCCAATTACATTGGTTTTAACCGCTTCAAGCGGAAAAAATTCGCATGAAGGAACTTGTTTTAGTGCAGCTGCATGAAAGATATAATCTACACCATACATAGAATTTTTTAAGCTTGAATAATCTCTTGTATCTCCTATATAAAACTTTATTTTATTGTTTTTATACTTTTTTCTCATATCATCTTGTTTTTTTTCATCACGAGAAAAAATACGGATTTCTTTTATATCTGTGTCTAAAAATTTTTTTAATACAGCATTACCAAATGAACCTGTTCCACCTGTAATCATAAGGGTTTTATCTTTAAACATAAAAAATTCACATTGCCTAAATTTTATAAAACTTTATTAATTTTTATAGTTTTATAATTGACAATTTCCCCTTTCTTTTAAATATAAAAATTTATCTTTATTTTAAACAAATCCAATTTTAGATTAATTAAAAATAAACTTATCATATTAGTTTAATAAATTATAGATTTAAGCTTCTTAAGTAAGATATAAACTCATCTTTTAAGTCAGTATAAGAACGAATAAATTATATATTTGATTGTAAAAAGCCAATATTATTGCCTATATTGTAAAGTTTGACTATAAAGACGTATGAGTAAATAGATTTAGTATCTATACTCCAATATAAATATATATGACAATTTATTTTTATAGTTGCATGTTTATTATAAAATTTATTTTATAAAATATTTTTAATAAGAATAATTATTGGAGAAATGTATCCCTTTAACAAAAAAAGAATATATATATATGGAGTACAATTGTAAATTTATGTTGAGGAGGGATTTGATGATTACAATTAGTTTGTGCATGATTGTTAAGAATGAAGAAGATGTTATAGGGAATTGCTTAGAATCTATTAAAGATGTAGTAGATGAAATAAATATTGTTGATACAGGTTGTACAGATAGAACATTAGATATTGTAAAAAAATATACAGATAGAATTTATTATTTTAAATGGATTGATGATTTTGCAGCAGCCAGAAATTTTTCTTTTGATAAAGCTACCAAAGATTATATTTTATGGTTAGATGCAGATGATGTTTTATTGAAGGAAGATGTAGAAAAATTAAAAGATTTAAAATCAACACTAAATCCAGACATTGACTGTGTAACATTTTTATATAATTACGCCCAAGATGCTGAAGGAAACCCAGCTTTAATTTTTAGGAGAGAAAGATTAGTAAAAAGAGAAAATAAGTTTCCTTGGATAGGATTTATACATGAATATATTGGAGGTAATAAAAAGCATACTATTGATGAGGATATTATAGTTACACATAAACGTGTACATGGAGATTCAGATCGTAACTTGAATATTTATAAGAAAAAATTGGAAGAAGGAGCTGAGTTTTCAAATCGAGATATTTATTATTATGGTAAGGAACTTTATTATCACGGAATGCACGATGAAGCTATAAAAATATTTAAAAGTTTATTGTCAGTACCTATTTGGATAGAAGAAAAGATTGATATTATATGTAAGTTAGCAGACTGCTACGTAGCAACAGGTGATAAAGAAAAATCTATTAATATTTTGTTAAGTTCATTTGAAGTAGCACCTCCTAGAGCAGAGGTAATTTATAGATTAGGTCAAACCTTTGAAATGTTAGACAGATATTATGAAGCGATTTATTGGTATGAAAGTATTCAACATGCTAAAAAGCCAGAAGATAGGTCTGGTTTTATTTATGAGGAACTTTGGAGTTGGAGAACCTATATACAATTATGTGTATGTTATAATCGTGTGGGAGATATAGACACTGCATATATATATCATGAAAAAGCTAGAAATTTACAACCTAAGAATGAATGTATAATCCAAAATAGTAAGTTTTTTGAAAGTATAGGATATGTTAAAAAATAATTATATCAAGATATTAATTATAAATGAGAAATAAAAAATGTATCTATAAACATTAGAGTGAGTTGCACCCTGTCAAGTGGACAGTGAAAAAAATAAAAACTTGTACTTAACCCGATTAGGTAGACATGATAAATAGTCTACTATAAAGGAAGCATATCATTCTAACTCTGAACCAAACTTAGCAGCAAATATATTTTTAGTAACTATTTGTTTCATAGCCTCTTTTATTTTAGCCTCTGTAATATTTTCTATAGGGTCTGATATAAATAAGCTTAAATTTCTTCCAAGAGTTATAGAAAAAAGCATTAGTAATCTAGTTTCTATATTTCTCATTTTCTAATCCCATTTTATTCTTTAAATTAATTTGATGGTGTTGACTCTGTATTGTCTATTTTTATTACAGAAAGAAAATAGAGTTTTTGTAGTGAGTTTAATACTTAAGTTAACTTAAGTATAGTGGGAGGGATTAAAGCAATCAAAGAAAGTAATTGAAAGCAATATTAAAACTGAAAACCTTTATAGCAGTGTGAAATATTTTTCAAATCTATTAAAAAAGTCATAGTTAAGCTACAGGATTATATAATGGCTTACTGTCATCAGATCCGTATAGGAGGATAAATACATCTAATTTTCCTAGTACAGAAAAATTATTATATGTTAAATATGAATGTATAGTAGTTGATGAATGTCATAGAGCAAGACGTAAAAACCTTGGAGCTAATAAGGAAAATGAGAAAAATATAAGGATTGGAATGTGTTTTTAATAAGAAACTAGTTAAGTTAAAAAAGAAGATAGCTTTTGCTATCTTCTTTTTTTAATTTATTGTACACATTTTTAATAATAAACATATTATATAACAAAATATACATTGACAGGCGAGGTATATAAAACTAAAATATATATTAATAATAGAATTACATATCTAAATAAAAGGAGGTGTTGTATTTGTCTATTACATCAGATCTTTTAAGAGGTCATACAGAGACTATTATACTATTTGAATTAATGAAAGGTGATAGTTATGGATACGCCATAAATAAAGTAATAAAAGAAAAAACCAACAATATGTATGAGTTAAAAGAAGCTACTCTTTACTCAGCATTTAGACGGTTAGAAAAATTAGAACTAATTACTTCATATTGGGGAACAGAAGGAGTTGGAGCAAGAAGACGATACTATACTATAACAGAACTTGGCAAAAAAACTTATAAAAAAAATAAAGAAGACTGGGAAGAATCAAAAAAAATTATAGATAGTCTTATATAAAAAGGAGTGTTATATTAATGACGGATAATTATGAGTTAAAAATTAAGGATTATATAAATGAATTATTTGAGAGTGAACCTAAAACAAGGATGACTGAGGAGTTTAAAGAGGAGCTTTTAGTGAATTTATTAGATAAGTATTATGATTTATTGGAAAGCAATGTAGATGATGAACTAGCTTATAATAAGGTTATCTCTAATATAGGAAATATTGATGATTTATTTGAAAGAGATTCTGTAAATATTACTAAGGACTCTTGTGATAGAAAAAAAAGTGCTAAATTTACCTCAATAGCAGTAATGATGTATATATTATCTCCTGTAAGTGTAATTATTTTTGAAGACATAGGAATGGACACAATAGGAATTGTAATTATGTTTTCATTAATAGCAGGTGCTACAGGAATTCTTATTTATAACAATATGACAAAAGTACAATATTTAAAGCAAGATGATACATTAGTAGAAGAATTTAAAGAGTGGAAAAGTGTTACTGCGAAAACTAGACGAGTTAGAAATTCTGTATCAAGTGCAATGTGGTCAGTAATAATAGCTATATATTTATTATTAAATTTTACAACAGAAGCATGGGATATCACGTGGATATTATTTATAATAGGAGCAGCATTGCAAAAAATAATAAAAGCTTACTTTGAATATAAGGAGTTAGATTAATGGATGATAAAAAATTATTGAAATTAAAAATGCTAACTTGGTCTATAGTGGCAATTATGCTAAGTTTATTTTTAGTATTTAATATTAGTGGATATGAAGGAAATTTATTTAATTATAACTTTAATAGTTTTGGATTTAATAGAATAAGTAATCTAAAAGTTGTAAAAGAATATAAATTTGATAATGCAAAAGAACTTAAAAATATAAGTACAAATATTAGTAATGGAGATGTCACTTTTAATAAAAATAATGAAGATAATATAAAAGTTATAGTAAAGTCCAATAAAGACCTAAAAAATAAAAACTATATTAGTGCGAGTCAAGAAGCTGATACACTAAATGTTGTAGATAGTGGAACTAGAGGCAAATTTAATATATTTGGGGTGATTAAAGATCCTTATATGAAGGTTGAAGTATTATTGCCACAATCCTATGATGGAAATTTGAATATTAGCAATAATGTAGGAGATATTGAATTTTTGTCTGATCTTAAATTTGATAATATAAATTTAAAAGTTAAAACAGGGGATATAGATATAAATAATAAGTTAACTGCTAACAAAGTTGTTATTGATAGTAAAACAGGGGATTTATATGTAAACACATTGATAGCAAAAGATTCAAGTATAGATAACAAAACAGGAGATATTGAGATAGAAGAGTTTCAAGGAAAAGGTAATATAGATGCTAAGGTAGGGGATATATACTGTGGCATTGAAACTTTGGATGGTAATCTTAAAGTAAGATCAGAAGTTGGAGATATAGATTTATTTTTAAATGAAAATTTAAATTTCAAACTTGATGTAAATAAAGGTTTTGGAGATATAGATACAGGATTAGAATTTAATAATGTTTCTCAAACTTCTAAATCTTTCAGTGGTAGTTTTGGAAAGGAATCAGGTAATCTAATAAGTGTAGATATTAAAACTGGAGATATTGAAATAAATGCAAAATAAAATTCTATAGTTAAAATACTTATATGAAACTGTAACTTGCCAGGTGGACAGTGAAAATAATCAAACTAGTAACTAAGGTCTGACTTCTATATTCAAACGGAGCCAGACTGTTTAACTTTTTGGAATCCCATAATTACAATTTCAAACTGAATTATTTTTTTAAAATATAAAATATAATACTAATACATAGGGTGAATATATATAATCTAAATAATGTTAACCTGTATAGAAGATATATTAATAAAAGTTATAGCTCTATAACTTTTATTAAGTTTATAAGCAAAGAAGTTGCGTATTTCATTTTAACAGCACATACTGTTTTAAACTCTATTTTATTTACT
Organism: Paraclostridium ghonii; assembly: GCF_023653455.1. Classification (GTDB taxonomy): domain Bacteria; phylum Bacillota; class Clostridia; order Peptostreptococcales; family Peptostreptococcaceae; genus Paraclostridium; species Paraclostridium ghonii. Next base: position 370 of record NZ_JAKEDR010000091.1, on the reverse strand, counting down.
GTGGAAATTTTAGTTGGACACTAACCGTATAATTATTATTACCAGTTTTATTATTATTACAGTTACTATCTAAAAGTGACTAAGCTTCTCTGTATAGTCAATTTTAGAAGGCCTTTCACTAATACTTGAACATATAATTTTTTTTTGAATTTCTTAGCTTGCATGAATAACAATATTTAATAAGCGAAAATGAAAATTATCCCAGAAACTATAAATAGTAGAGCAAAGAAAAAATGTTTTAAATTTAGTTTACCAGAGGATTTATAATCTAAATAAGTTTCACAGGAAAATATAAAACCAAATAAAACGTTTACTATACCATTTAAATTACCAGAGTAATTGAAACAATTATAGATAATGATATAAATAC
>NZ_JAKEDR010000090.1 GCF_023653455.1 Paraclostridium ghonii | reverse complement strand
ATTCAGGGCATTTAACCGTAGGTTTCAATTTTCTCGACTCCTTTCTATAGGGGGAATGTGTTTTGTGGTGAAACCATTGTAAACCCTATCGGGGTCGAGATTCAAATATAAATAAGTTAACAGAATGAGAAATTATATAAGGAGAAAACTATGAAGATATTAATAGATGCAGATGGATGTCCTGTTATTGATATAACAATATCTATTGCAAAAAAATTTGGTATAGAAGCAATAATAATGTGTGATACGGCTCATATATTTAATAAGCCTGGAATTGAAACAATAATATTATCAAAAGGTTCAGACTCAGTGGATTTTGCATTAGTAAATAAAGTTAAAAAAGACGATATAATAGTAACTCAAGATTATGGACTAGCAGCAATGGCTTTAGCAAAGTGTGGACACCCAATAAATCAAAATGGTAAGCGTTATACAAATGAAAATATAGACCAATTATTATTTACAAGACATATATCTAAAAAAGCAAGAAATGCAGGAGCGAGAACAAAAGGGCCAAAGAAAAGGCAAAAAGAAGATGATATAAAATTTGAAGAAAGTTTAACACATTTAATTAATCACCTCAATCATATTCTACAACATTAAAAAGAGAAGTAAATTGTTCCTGAAAAGGCGAAGTATACAATATATGTCATAACGAAACACTCACGTACGTAGTACGTCGTGTAAAGGAATGACATATATTGTATGCGAAGCCAATGAACAGATGTAATTTACTTCTCTTTTTCTTTATCACTCTCAAATTCCATATCCCAAGAGAAATATCCATTATTTTTTTTAGTATATTTTAAAGTAGCATCAAATTTATTACCACTTTTACTAGTTAAACCTTTAACTTTAGCAGATCCATTTTTTAAAATACTTTTCACCATAGTTTTATTAGGTTTTTTATTTAAAGCTAATAAGAATTTATCACTATTCCAAATTCCAAACTTACATTCTTTGTAATTAGTACAAATATATCCCTTAGAACATTCAACAACATCATTTTGACAGACTGGGCATTTTCCAAAACTTTCTTGCTTTGAACCGTCGCTAGAAAAAGTTCCTTTAGAATATCTCTTAGTTTTAGGATTGTAGCTATAAACTTCGGTACTAATATTTTTATTAGTATCATTTTTTATATTTTCCACTCCAGTTACTATGAAATTCATTATATTTGTAAGGTATTCACTTCTAGTAAATTCACCTCTTTGAATATCACTTAAACTTTTTTCAAGCTTACCAGTGTAATCCACATCCAGTAAATCTTTTAAAGGAAATATCTCAACTAGGTTTTTACCTAAGTCAGTAATATAATAAGATTTACCTTTTTTATTCACATAACCAACTTCTGAAATTTTCTTTAAAACTTCGGCACGAGTAGCAGAAGTACCTATAGAATAACCTGATAAAACAGTTGTGTCATCATCAGATACATTTTTGCCACAGTTTTTCATAGCTTTAAGTAAAGTATCTTCTGTATAAGATTTAGGAGGTGTAGTTTTTTTTGTCAATACATCCATTTTAATAACATCAACCACCTCATCTTTGTTAACCAAAGGTAATAAATCATCTTTTTCTTCCTTATTGTAAACCTCTAAGTATCCTTTAACTTTAAGAACTTTTCCTTTTGTTATAAACTTATGTTCATCTACAAAAGTATGGATTTCAGTATTCTCATACTCAGCAGGAGGCATAAAGTTAGCTACAAATCTATCTTTTATAGCATTATAAACAATTTCCTCATCAGGAGTTAGCTTAGGAGGTATTATGTAAGTTGGCATAATGGCACTATGGCTATCAACCTTTGAAGAATCAAAAACTCTTTTACTTTTAGTGAATTTAATTTTATCACAATATGGAAGACCTACTTTAAGTTTCTCTAAAGTTTGAGAGGCCTTGCCAGCTAAACTTTCCTCTAAATATATAGAATCTGTTCTTGGATAAGTTATGTATCCACCTTTTCCTTTACCTTCATATAAAGATTGACATACTTTTAGAACTTTATCAGAAGTAAAACTAGAGTATTTTGAAGTTATGTATCCTTGAAGAGAAGTCAAACTAAATAACTTAGGAGCATACTCTTTAGATGTTGTAACTTTTTTATCTTTAACAACACCAGTATTAGAAGTTATACTATCAATTAGTTTATTAGTATCATCTATACTGTCAAATTTTGATTCTTTTCCTTTTATATATTTACCTTTATATTTACCGTTGGTACAACTGAAATTTCCTTCTATTTCATAATATGTTTTAGGAATAAAATTAGCTATTTCCATATCTCTATCGTAAACTAACTTTACAGTTGGAAGTATAACTCTACCAATATTTAATAGTTTTCCATTTCCATATTTTAAAGTAGTCATTGATGTAAAGTTAATTCCAATTAGCCAATCAGTTACTAGTCGTGTATATCCTGCAGCTTGAAGATTTCTCATTTGTTCATCTGTTTTTAAACTAGAAAGACCTCTTTTAATATCTTCAGGAGTCCATTCATTTACTAATATCCTTTTGATCGGCTTCTTGTTTTTGGCCGTTAGAAAAATTAAAAAAGCTATTAGTTCACCTTCACGGTCATTATCTGTAGCATTTATAATCTCATCCACATCGTCTCTATGGATTAATGATTTTACTATACTAAATTGTTTAGATTTAGATCCATCAATTTTGAATCTAAATTTATCAGGAATAAAAGGAAAGTGTTCATTTTTCCAAGATCCTGCATAAGACTTATCGTAATCTTTAACATCGTATAAAGAAACTAAATGCCCCACAGCATAAGTAACTATATAGCCATTTCCTTCAAAATATCCATCATTTCTAGTTTTAGCACCTAAAAATGATGCTATTGTTTTAGCAACAGAGGGTTTTTCTGCTAATATAAGTTTCATATTTAAAACCTCCTTAATAAACCTATTAAATATATTAGCACATAAAAAGAATCAACTTCAACAAAACTATTAAAATTCTATATATAAAGGAAATTTTAAAAAATACGTATAAATAAATTGAAATAATATAAGGAAATAATTAGTAAGTTATTACAAATGTAGACAAAATGTTACAATTTTGTAATAATAACTATATATAAAATATATTATTGGAAATAACCAATGTTTATAAGGAGAGGAGAAAACATATATATGAATTTGAAGAGAAAAAGCATGATAGCTGGATTGATTTCAGCAGCGATAATAATTCCAACTTCTACTGGGGTGTCATTTGCTAATACGAATGAACAAAATAAAAGTGTTGATTATAGAACTATAACAGGGAATTCTGTAAACTTTAGGCAAGGACCAGGGGTGAATTATTCATCTATAGGAAAGTTAAATACAGGAAATAAAGTTGAGTATATAGAAACTGTAGGTTCGTGGATAAAAGTTAAATACAATGGTACAGAAGGTTTTGTACATAGTGACTATGTATCAGGATCTACACAAACAGAATCAGATAATACAGTGAAATCAAATAAGCAAGTAACTGCAAGTAGTGTAAACTTTAGACAAGGACCAGGAACTAATTACTCAGTAATAACATCACTAAGTAAAGGAACAAAAGTAGGTGTTATATCAGAAAGTAATGGATGGGCAAAAATAAGTTATAATGGAACAATAGGATATGTATCATCACAATACTTAGGAGATATAAACTCAGGTGGTGGAGAAGACAATACAGTAAAAGAAAATAAAGTAGTAACTGCAAGTAGCGTAAACTTTAGACAAGGGCCAGGAACTAATTACTCAGTTATAACATCACTAAGCAAAGGAACAAAAGTAGGAGTTATATCAGAAAGTAATGGATGGGCAAAAATAAGCTACAATGGAACAATAGGATATGTATCATCACAATATTTAGGAGATGCAAGCTCAGGCGGTGGAGAAAACCCAGGGCAATCATCTAGTGTAGATAAAGTTATAAATACTGCAAAACAACAGTTAGGAAAGCCATATGTATGGGGAGCTGAAGGACCAAGTAGTTTTGACTGTTCAGGATTTACTCAATATTCGTTTAAAAATGGAGCGGGAGTAAACCTTCCTAGAGTTTCTAGAGATCAAAGTAAATTTGGAACAGCTGTGAGTAAAAGTAATCTTCAAAAAGGAGATTTAGTATTCTTTGACACAGATAAGAGTGGTTCAGTAAACCATGTTGGTATATATATTGGGAATAACGAATTTATACATGCTTCATCAGGAGGCGGAAAAGTTATAATATCACAATTTACTAGTTTCTATAACTCTACATTTACTAATGCGAGAAGAGTTTTATAAAAAAATAAAAAGCGTAAGCTTTTTATTTTTTTTTGTTTTATATGTATAAATATGATTGTAAATTGAAAATACTAATAAAGTCATCATAATTATAGTATGAGTTTAAGGAGTGTAATCATGTGCTTAATAACTGATTTTTACCAATTCAAATACAGTAGGAATAATTGCTATATAGAATTTTATATGGATAGAGATGCTGTTTTAAATATAGAAAATGCTCTAGATGAAAGATTAAGTAACTGTGTGAGTAATAGAGATGCAGAATGCGCATATATGAGATTAAAAGAGCTATTTGAAAATTCCAGAATTGGAAGTAACTCACAATATGTAGAAATCAGAATGAATAAGTGTTATATGATTTATATATCTAATTTACAGTTATACTTTAGAAATCAAGGGCAATATGCAGTTTTAGATGTACTTTATAAGTACTTACAAACATACATGGCTTTGGAGTATGAAAGTTTAAATGTATTTAATATATTAGATGAAGATATCAAAATAAGAGTTTTATCTAGTGTTTAATAAAAATAAAGCAGGTTCTATTAAAAAATAGAACCTGCTTTATTTTTATTAAAATGATTGTTTACTTTCTTGATAATCATATACATCCATTAAAGCTTCTCCAAATCTTTGATAATGAATTATTTCTCTTGCTCCTAAGAAACGAAGCACATTTTTCATATCTACATCATCAGTTAAATTTGTAAGTTGATAATAAGTAGCTAAAGCTTTTTGTTCAGCCGCCATATCTTCATGAAGGTTTGTTACAGGGTTTCCCATAACTGCTATTGTAGACGTTGAAAAAGGAACACCATGAGCATCTGATGGGAATATTCCAAAACCATTTTGAGCATAACTTTCACCAAGGCCTGCTTTTCTAAGTTCTTCAGGAGTTGCATCTTGAGTAAGTTGGTAAACCATAGTAGCTATCATTTCAACATGAGCTAGTTCTTCAGTACCAATATCAGTTAAAAGTGCCTTAGATCTGCTTGTAGGCATAGTGAATCTTTGAGATAGGTACCTTATAGCAGCACCTAACTCTCCGTTGGGACCTCCAAATTGAGTTATTAAGTATTTAGCCATTTGTAAATCTTTAGACTTAAGATTTACAGGATGTTGTAAAGTTTTTTGATATATCCACATAAAATTATCCCCCTATTTACATTTCATAAAATTTATTTTCCCAAGGCCATGGACTTTCTACCCATTGAAAGGGACTTTGACTTGGAGAATATCCAAAGTTATTTAATGGTCCATATTTTTTTTCATAATTCATTCTAGCTTTAGTTAATTCTGAACAAAGTTTATTGTAAGTTGCTATTGCTTTTTCATCTTCTGTATGGTTATCTAGGTATAAGTTCATATCTAAACATGCAAAACAAAGTTCCTCTATATCAGTTAACATATCAGCACGTGTAGCCATTATCTTTTACCTCCATTTATTTTTTTTGTATATCTATATAAATCTTTGTTATACATAGTAGATTCCCATAAATTTAACTCAGGGAATATAGTTCCATATTGAAGTGCTTTTGACAAATTGTACATTTTGCCGAACACTTGGTCATTAACATAAGGTCTAGCTAATGAATCTCCACAATTTTTATTGATGTTTCTAGTATTCACCAAAATTCCTCCAGTTCAAATGATGTATTTTAAAAATTATATCTAAATAACAGTTAAATTAACTGTATCTAATAGCATAATATTCATATGTAGATAAAAAGTTACACAAAATTTATAAATTAAAAAATGTATATAATAAGCAGAAGTTTGAAGATAATAATAAAAGAAAAAGATTTTCTGGGAAATAATTAGATATAAGGTATGAATATCTTGAACTAATATTGGGCTTTATGATAAAATAAGTTGCATGTTCACAAAAAGATGAGGTGATTTAATGAGCGAATTAGCAGGAAAAGGCTGTGAAATTATAGTTCCTTTTGATGAAAGACAGCCGCTTAAGGATATTGAAAAAAGTATTGTAAAAAGATATAGAAAAAACTTATGGTCTAAATTTATAAAAGCTATAAGAGCATATAATTTAGTTGAAGAAGGAGACAAAATTGCAGTAGCTATATCTGGAGGAAAAGATAGTTTGCTTATGGCAAAAATGTTTCAAGAGCTAAAAAGACATAGTCAAGTAAATTTTGAAGTTGAGTTTATAGCTATGGATCCTGGATATCATAAAGATATAAGACAATTATTAGAAGATAACTGTGAATATTTAGATATACCTATACATTTATTTGATTCAAGAATATTTGAAATTGCAGATGAAATAGCTAAGGATTATCCATGTTATATGTGTGCGAGAATGAGAAGAGGAGCATTATATTCTAAAGCTGAAGAGCTAGGTTGTAATAAACTAGCTTTAGGTCATCACTATGATGATGTAATAGAAACTACAATGCTTAACTTATTGTGTGCAGGAAACTTTAAAACAATGCTTCCAAAGCTAAAATCTACAAACTTTGATGGTATACAAATAATAAGACCTCTATATTATATAAGAGAAGAACACATAGTTAGATTTATACAAAATAGTGGTATATGGCCATTAAACTGTGCTTGTATGGTAGCTGCTAAAAAGACAGGAAATAAGAGATATGAAATAAAAGACCTTATTAAAAATTTAGGAGAAAACTTCAAAGACGTAGAAAAATCTATTTTTAAAGCAGCAGAAAATGTAAATATTGATTCAGTTTTAGGATGGCAACAGGATGGAGAAAAACATTCTTTCCTAGAGCGATTTGAGTAGGATGTACTTAGTACATCCTTTTTCTTTTAGATTGATATTAGTAAAAATGTATTATAAAATTATATTATGATAAATTTAATTAAGTGGTAAAATGTATAGGTTTTATGCTTTAGAGAGGATGAAGGGGATGAAAAAAATATATATAGACTTTGAGATGAATATGTCAAATTCTAAATATGGAAGAGATATAAACAATGCTGATATTATTGCTATTGGGGCTATAAAATACGATATACCTACAAAGCATATTTCAAATTTCAAATCGTTAATAAAGCCAGTAAGCAATATTGATATATATCCTCATATAGAAGAACTTACTAAAATAACAAATGAAGAAATTATGAAAGCACCTGTATATGAAGAGGTGATGCGAGATTTTAAAAGATGGTTAGGTGAATTTTCAGAAATAGAAGGGATTTACACTTTTGGGAATCTAGATTTAACATGTTTTACAAATACAGATAGAAGGAGCTCTCAAAAAAACAATCATCCAAGATTTGTAAACAATATAAAAGATTTATTTGTAGATATAAAGAAAGAATACCTAAATAGAGGTATTAGGTGCATAAACTATATATCTTTAAAAAAATTACTTGAATATTCTAATGTTGAATTTAATGGAGAAGCACATGACCCTTTAGCAGATGCATATAATTTGCTTATATTAGATATGACATTATCTAATAAAAAGTTTATAAGAGAATTATTGATTATAAAAGATCTAATAAAAAATCCTTTTATAGAAATTAATACAAATTTAGAATTGGTATTTGAGGAGTATAAAGATAGAGTACATAAAGAAAGTGACGATGTAAATCTAGATGATATATCTATAGAAATTTTAAAAACTTTAAGATTATATATAAAATCCATAATGAATTTAGATATATACAATATAGAGCATATAAAGGATGTTAGCAAAAAATTATTTACTTTTAAGAATATTATTGAAATAAAGGGAGGCTATTTTTATTTGCTAGAAAATGTATACCTAGATATGATGGATTTGATGGAAGATATATCGCATTATAAATTGGGACCGGATCAATATAAGAAAGAATTAAATCAAATATTAGAACTATTTGAACAAGATTTAGAAGAAGAAAATTTAGATGTAGGAGAAATTTTAGAAGCCAGCTACTAAGGACATTTGATAAGTAGTTGGTTTGTTTTTATGAGTATAAAAAACATTGCATATAATGGGAATATTTTGAAAATTATTGCGGAAATGTAGAGTTTTGAATTATAATGTAGGAAAAGGTTAAATTTTGGATAAAAGAGGTGGCTTTAAAAATGGAAGTTATAAAAGGAACAGTATTATTGCTAGCAGTACTTACCGCGTTTTCTGTGTTTAGTTACAAGGCTCCACATGGTATGAAAGCTATGGGTGCATTAGCTAGTGCTGCATGTGCTACATTTTTAGTTGAGGCTATACAATTTTCATTACTAGGAAATTCAATTGGAATTCCATTTCTTAGTCAATTAGGATCAATAAACGGAGGGCTAGGAGGATTAGCAGCAGCTTGTTTAGTTATGTTAGTTTTAGGAGTTTCTCCAGTATATGCAATGTTACTAGGAATAACTTGTTCAGGATTAGGAATATTACCAGGATTTATAGCAGGATACTTAATATCATTTGCTGTTAAATATTTAGAAGAAAAAGTACCTCCAGGACTAGATTTATTAGTAATGGTGGTAATAATGGCGCCAATAACTAGATTAATAGGAGTATCTTTAGAACCTGTGGTAAACTCTACATTATTAACAATAGGAGAGGTAATAGCAGGATCTACAGATTCAAGTCCAATAGTGATGGGATTAATAATAGGTGGATTTTTTACATTAATATCAACATCTCCATTAAGTTCTATGGCACTTACAGCTATGCTAGGATTAACAGGAGTACCTATGGCAATAGCATCATTACCTATATCAGCAACATCTTTTGCAAACTTTATATTATTTAAAAAGTTAAAGTTTGGAGATACAAGAGATACTATATCTGTAGTAATTGAGCCATTAACACAAGCAGATATAATATCAGCAAACCCAATACCTATATATGTAACAAACTTTATAAGTGGAGCACTTGGTGGTGTAGTAGTTTCAGCTATGGGGCTTATAAATAATGCCCCAGGTACAGCAGCTCCATCTGCTGGTCTCCCTGTTATGTTTGCATTTAACCCAGCTAAAGAAGTTTTAATATGTATGGCTATATGTTCTGTAATAAGTAGTATTATAGGATTTGCAGGAAGCTATATATTTAGAAATTATAAGATTGTTACAGCTGCAGAAATTAGAGGATAAAATTTGTATATAAACTAAATTAGGATATATAGACTGTCTTGAAGTGAATTTATGTAAGTTATACGCTTATTTATAAATTTTGCTCAAGGACAGTCTTTTTTTATAAAAAAATCATTATTTTCTGTCGTACAAATAAGCTCATTTTTTTGGACTTGCATATATAAACTTATATTATAAGAATATAAGGAGGATTTTATATGGAGGGGATTAAGAATTATTTTGAAATAGTATTCGTTATATTTATTACTTTATCGATGTCATTTATGGGGGTTAAATTATTACTGTTTATTTTAGAAATTAGAAAAAATAAATATAGAAAGAGTATAAATGGATATAGTGATAATTTGAAAAAATTAAACAATGGATTTAGAGGATTAAAAGGTAATCAAGAACATGATGATACCAGTTATTCAATTAAAAATACAAAAATAAGTAAAAAAGATGATAAATATGAAATTTTAAAATATGATAATGGAGATATATATAAAGGGGAGTTAGTAGAGGGAAGAAGAAGTGGTTTTGGAGTTTGTGTTTTTTCAAATAAAGATAGATATGAAGGATTATGGAAAGAAGATTTAATGCACAGTATAGGAAGATATATATATAGTGATGGATCTGTTTATAGTGGAGATTTTAAATTTGGACTTATAGAAGGAATTGGAATGTATACTTTTGTAAATAAAGATATTTATAAAGGAGAATTTAAAAGAGGTAAAAGAGAAGGAAGGGGGATTATTGTATATAGTAACGGAGATAAGTTTTCTGGAAATTTCAAAGATGGGTTAAGAGAAGGAAAAGGAAAATATGTATGCAGCAATGGAGATGTATTTGAAGGTGAATATAAAGATGATAAATTGAATGGAAAAGGAACTTATTGCTATATTGATGGAAGTAAGTATACTGGCGAGTTTAAAAATAATGTGTACCATGGAAAAGGTGTATATACAAATAAAGAAGGTGACATATATGATGGGGAATTTAAATATGGGTATAAAAAAGGATATGGCATATTAAAGTATAGAAATAAAGAAACATATAAAGGCTATTTTAAAGATGATAAATTTAATGAAAAAGGATTATATTTATATAAAGATAATTCAGTTTATGAAGGTGAATATAAAGATGGAAAGAGAGTTGGTATAGGAACTTATACATGTGATAGTTATAGGTACATTGGAGAATGGGAAAATAATAAAAAAAATGGAATAGGTACTTATTACTTGCTAGATGGGGGAAAGATAGAAGTATGCATAAAAGAAGAAATAATAGTAAAAGGTGAGTATATAAGAGAAGGAAAAGAAAATAAAGAGATAAAAAACATAGATATAAGTAAAAATGAATATGATATAATAAAAAAGATACAAAGCATTTAAGTAGTTACAATAAGGATACAAAGGAGATACTATAATTACAAAGATAATTTAAATAGGATATATTATAAATAAGGAGGGGGGGATTAAATGTTTTTAATATGGATCATAATAGCAATAGTATTACTTATAATTGAAGCTGTTACAGTAAGCTTTGTATATATCTTTTTCGCTATAGGATGCTTTATAGCAGGGTTATCATCTATTTTAATACCTTATTGGGGAGCTCAAGTTATAATAATGTGTATAGTTTCAGGTATAGGAATTGCATTTGGGAGAAAAGTACTTCAAAGATATTTTAAGGTAAATAAAGAAATAAAACCATCTACTATAGATGCTTTAATAGGAAAAACTGGAGTAGTAGTAAAAGAAATAAATGAAGATGAACCTGGCTTAGTTAAGCTAAATGGGGATGTTTGGAGTGCGGCTTCAGTTAACTCTATGATTATACCTAAAGATGCTACTGTAGTTATTGAAAAAATAGATGGAGTAAAATTAATTGTAAAAATTGCATAAGGGAGGAATTTAAAATGTTTGCAACAATATTCTTTACAGTTTTAATAGCACTAGTAATAGTTCTAGGGATTTCAACTATTAAAATAGTAAAACAATCAGAAGTTATTATTGTAGAAAGATTAGGAAAGTATTGGAAAACAGGTGAATCAGGATTAAATATAGTAATTCCTATATTAGATAGAGTTGTTAAGAGAATAGATCTTAGAACTCAAGTTATAGATTCGCCACCACAACCTGTTATAACTAAAGATAACGTTACAATGTCAATTGATACAGTTGTATATTATCAAATAACAGATTCTTTTAAGGCTACTTATGAAATAGCTAACTTAGTTCAAGCTATAAGATACTTAACAACTACTACATTAAGAGATGTAATAGGAACTATGGAATTAGATAGAACATTATCTTCAAGAGATGATGTGAATAATAAGCTTAGAATAATACTTGATGAAGCTACAGATAAATGGGGGGTTAGAGTAGAAAGAGTTGAAATTAAAAACATAGACCTTCCAGCTGATATAAAAGAAGCTATGGAAAAACAAATGAGAGCAGAAAGAGAAAAACGTGCGGTTATACTTCAAGCAGAAGGTACAAAACAAGCTGCTATAACTGGGGCACAAGGACATAAAGAATCTCAAATATTAAAGGCAGAAGGAGAAAAGCAAACTGCTATACTTCATGCAGAAGCTAAAAGAGAATCTCAAGTTAGGATTGCAGAAGGGGAAGCAGAAGCAATAAATAAAATTGCAGAAGCGGAAGCAAATAGAGTTAGAATGGTATATGAAGCTCTTAAAAATGCTAATGTTGATGAGGCGATGTTATCTGTTAAATATGTAGAAGCTTTAAGTGAAATGGCTAAAGGTGAAAATAAAGTATTTATACCATATGAAGCCCAAGGTTTACTTGGAAGTATAGGAGCAATAAAGGAATTAATATCTGAGAAAAAATAAATTATAAATTATAAAATGTCTTAAGGATATTCCTTAAGACATTTTTAAGTTTTTGGATTATCACAATATAACCTTTAATTGTATATAATTCAATATGAATGTTATCAAAGGGGTTGTATTAAATGAGTAAAATGAAATTACTTCCATACAAAGTAAATGAAGTTAGTAGAGAAACTAAAATAGTTTCTTATGGAGTAAAAATGATTAGAGCTGATAAATTTTGGGCTAAGTCAAATAGAGGAAAAGGAATGACAGTAGCCATTATAGATACAGGATGTGATGTTAATCATAAAGCGCTTGAAAATAATATAGCACATACTAGAAACTTTACGAAAGATGATAATTCAAATAAAGATATAGTTAAGGATTATGTAGGTCATGGAACTCACGTAGCAGGTATTGTGCTTAGTGTTGCACCTGATAGCAGCTTAATGATTTTAAAGGCATTAAATAGTAATGGAGAGGGTGAATATAAATGGATAATAAATGCCATTAACTATGCCATAGATAAAAAAGTTGATATTATAAGTATGTCATTAGGTGGATACATTGATGATGAAAATCTTCATAAAGCTATAAAAAAAGCTTCTGATAATAATATATTAGTAGTTTGTGCAGCAGGAAATGATGGGGATAATAATTCTTATACAGAGGAATATTCTTATCCAGCTGCATATAGTGAAGTTATTTCGGTTGGGGCAGTAGATGAAAAAGCTAAACCTGCATATTTTTCAAATAGTAATAAATTTATTGATGTAATGGCTCCAGGAGTGCATATTTTATCTACTTATAAAGATAATTCATATGCAATTTTAGATGGAACTAGTATGGCAGCACCTCATGTTAGTGGTGCATTAGCATTAATTAAAAATTACTCTGATGGTGAATTTGAAAGAGATTTAAGTGAGTCGGAAATATATGCTCAACTTATTAAATTTACTTTAGACTTAAGCTATGATAAAAAAATACAGGGAAATGGATTAGTATTTTTAGAAAGTCCTAAAATTCCTAAAAAAGGGTTTAAATAGTAATACGTTTTTAATGTTAACTATATTTGGAGTTACTAAAAATAATAAAGAGTAGTCATTTATAGATTTGTTGTAAGTGAAAATATATAGTTAAAATATTGTGTTTAACTTATATTATTAAAAATGTAATAATGGCTACTCAGGGTGTTAAGAGGTTATAAATACCGAAAATGGACAAGTAATAATTAAAAATATTTATAAAGAAAAAGTAATAACAAAATTTGTTATTACTTTTTTAAAAAATATAGGACAATTTTTGATATAATTGTAT
>NZ_JAKEDR010000009.1 GCF_023653455.1 Paraclostridium ghonii | reverse complement strand
CAATATATCATATGATATTTTTATATAAGTAATTGTAGCTTGATATACATGTAATAAAGCTATGCTGATTGTTTATTTATTAATTGTTCTTCTTTTTCTTTTTGATTTATTTTGTTTAACATATATGTAGCCCCTACACCTAATAATGCTGCACCTACAGATAATATAAATATGTATTTATATCCAGTTTGACCGTAAGTATCTAACCATTTACCTGCTAAAGTATAGTAAAATGCATCTGGAGAAAATCCTATAAACGAAGCAAATCCCACTACCATACCTGTAGTTTCCATAGAAATATTAGACTCAGAAACTGACGCAAAATATATACCCCTAAATCCAAATAGTATTATACTTAGTATTATCATATTTATAACTGCTATAATCATAAAGTTATTCCCTTTAGGTATTACTAAGAATGCTGCCATAGTTATAGCTGTTAATATGTATCCTATAAACATAACTTTTATAGATGAACCAACTTTATCTGTTAATATACCTGCAGCTGGAGATGCCCCCATCTTTATAACATAAGTTCTTATTATTGATAAAGCTGAAACTAAAGTCATAGGCATTACATAAACTTCAGATAAGTACGGGCTTAAATAAGTTAAACTTGAAAATACTAAATATGTAGAGAATATTATAATTCCTATTAACCATGCTTTAGGCATAGTAACTACCTTAGATAATGTCTTTAATGTAAGTGGTTCATCTGAACTTGATTCATCTTTTTTATCTTCTATTAAGAAGTATAATACTATACCACTTAATATAGAAGCTCCTGAATATAACCATACAACATACTTAAATCCTATTGATATATCTGTTATTTTTCCAAATAAATATAAACCTATAAAAGATATAAGAGTTCCTGCTATACCTGATAATCCTTCATTAAATCCAAATAATCTACCTTGTTCTGATTCATCTCCTTGCATTCTTACAACCTTAATTGATGCTGAGAAGAAAGTTAATATTGTCGTGAATCCCCATAATACAAATATTAATAATATTTGATTATAAGATGGGAATGTAGCAAAATAAAGGCCTAATAATCCTGATGAAATTAAAGAAAATGGTATTAATATTTTAACCGAAAACTTATCTGCAAACCATCCACCTACGAAATAAGCAACCATACCTACCATTCCGTATACACTTAATAGATTTCCTATTTGAGTATGAGATAAGTTTAATGCTTGTTGCATTGGATCATAAAATGATGATTTCATATATGGTAAACTATACATTGCTGTTGTACCAAATGCTAATACAAATATTAAAAAATATCTCTTAAAATTTTTATTGTCTTTCATGTCTTTTCCCCTTTAATCTTATTTTTCTAAATACCTAAAACGTTTTGGATAGATTGTTCAAAATCGTTTATTATATCTTTATGTGATTCTAAACCAAGAGCTATTCTTATTAAGTTATCTCCATTCATTTGAACTAAAGTATGCTCTTCTCCTAAGCTAGTAGCTATTGTAACTAGCTTTAATGAATTAATTAATTTTCTACTTGCTTCATCTCTAGTAAGTCCATTTATATTCTCTTTTAATTTAAATGAAATTATCCCTCCTCCAAGTCCATTCATTTGGCTCTTACATAACTCGTGTTGAGGATGTGATTTTAATGCTGGATATTTAACTGTTTCTACGCAATCTTGACTTTCTAAAAAAGTTGCTAAATGCAATGCATTTTCACAGTGTCTTTTCATTCTCATATCTAAAGTTTTAATTCCTCTTGTTATAAGCCATGCATTCATTGGTGGCAATGATGCACCTGTAAAACAACATAAACTAGGCCATCTTACTAAATCTATTAACTCTTTTGAACCTATAACTACCCCTCCTAGAGCATCTCCATGTCCGTTCATAAATTTAGTTAAGCTATGTATAACTAAATCTGCTCCTAGCTTTATTGGTTGTTGAATTATAGGCGTAGCAAATGTGCTATCTACTATTACTAGACTTTTATTTTTATGAGCAATCTCACAAATAGCTTTTATATCAACTAAATCTAGTGTTGGGTTTAATGGAGTTTCTATATAAACAAACTTAGTATTTTCTTTAAGTTCTTTTCTTATGTTTTGAGTATCTACTGCATTAACAAATGTTACTTCTACTCCAAATTTAGTTAGTAGTTCACCCATTAAGATTTTAGTATGAGAAAATACACCATCAGAGCAAATCACATGGTCTCCACTTTTAACTACTGCTAATACGGTTGATGCTATAGCTCCCATACCAGATGCGCTTACAATAGCGTTTTCTCCACCTTCAAGCAAACTTAACTTAATTTCTAATTCCGAAAGGTTAGGATTACATTCTCTCGTATATACATATCCCCATGTTTGGCATAATTCTTCAAAATGCTCTACTGTTTTAGCTGCAAAGGTTGCAGTTTGGTATATCGGAGATGCTAGTGCACCTGTTGATACATCAGAACTATGGCCACCATGAACTAATTTTGTCTCTAAATCATAATTAGTATTGTTATTCACTTTAATCCCCCATTTTTCTTTAAATTTTTATTTTTTATTTTATAATTCTACATAACTTGCACAAAACATTATACAACATATAGTAAGATTTTTGCGTATATTTTTCATAAATTTTCCATTTTATTTTAATTTCTTTATAAAAAAATAACAAGATCAGCAATATTAATATTTCTGAATCTTGTTATTTTTTATTTTTATAATAATATTGTTTAGATCAAAAGTCTAAAATAAGTTCCATGGATATTCATTAGGAGGTTCGCAAATAAACTCCATTTTTTCTTTTGTAGTTGGATGATTTATCTCTACTTTATAAGACCATAAAGCTATTTGGTCTCCTTTTTTATTTACATCTTGACCATATCTCTGATCTCCAAATAGAGGATGTTTTCTATTTGCAAACTGTATTCTTATTTGATGAGATCTACCAGTTTTCAAATCTACTTCAACCATACTAAATTTTTCTTTTTTATTAAGTGTATTATAACTTAACTCTGCGTTTTTAGCTTCCTTATGGTCTTTATTAACTACACTTACCATATTTGTCTTTCTATTTTTATAAAGAAAATCTTTTAGGGTATCTGTATCTTTTTTCATATTTCCATTTAATACTGCTCTGTATGTCTTTTTAAATGTTTTATTCCTAACTTGTTCTGATAATCTAGATGCAGCTTTAGATGTCTTTGCAAACACCATAACTCCACCTACTGGTCTATCTAACCTATGTACAAGTCCTATAAATACATTTCCAGGTTTATTATATTTAACTTTTACATATTGTTTTAAAAGATTAACCATATCTTTATCATTAGTATCATCGCCTTGAGATAGTGTATTTACAGGTTTTTCTACTACTAATAAATGATTATCTTCATAAATTACTTTTATCATTATTTAGACTCCCATCTTCCAAATATCCCGCAAGGAAGAACTTTTCCATCTTTTGATGTAGGTATGCCTATTTCTCCTCCATATATTTTTCCACCTTTAGCGTGCTTAGCAACAGTTGCATCTAATATATGTTCAAGTATGATTGGAGATAAACCTGTAGTATATGAGTTTATTAAGAAGAATAAAGGTTTGTCCGATAAAACCTTAGTACATAATTCAACTAGCCCATATAATTTATCTTCAATTTGCCATACTTCTCCTTTAGGACCTCTTCCGTATGAAGGTGGATCCATTATTATAGCATCATATTTATTGCCTCTTCTAATTTCTCTTTCTACAAATTTAACAACATCATCTACTATAAATCTTACTTTTCTATCTCCTAATCCTGATGTATTTAAGTTTTCCTTTGCCCAATTTACCATACCTTTAGATGCATCTACATGACATACTTCCGCTCCAGCATCTGCACAAGCAACAGTTGCTCCACCTGTATATGCAAATAGATTTAAAACTTTTATAGGTCTACCAGCATTTTTTATCATATCCATCGACCAGTCCCAGTTAGCTGCTTGCTCTGGGAATAATCCTGTATGTTTAAATCCCGTTGGGCTTATATTAAATTTAAGGTTTTTATAGCTTATTGTCCATTTTTCTGGGTATTTCTTTTTATGTTCCCATTGGCCTCCACCTCTGCTACTTCTGTGGTAATGCCCATGCGGGTTTTTCCATAATCCTTTTTCTTCCCCAATTGGCCACATAACTTGAGGATCTGGTCTTCTTAAAACAACATTTCCCCAACGCTCTAATTTTTCTCCGTTACCCATATCTATAAGTTCATAGTCTTTCCATTTATCAGCTAATAATAACATTGATTTCCTCCTAAAAATTTAATCTCAATTTATGTATTATACCATATTATCACTTGATATTTTGAGTATTTTAAGTACTTTATATACTTAATTATTAAAATCTGGCAATACTATTGTATAATAGTATTATATTCAAATTTTAAATGTTTATTTAGGAGGGGTTTTTATGGCAAGTCAAACAATTTTAGAATCATTAAACAATCAGCTTCAAATGGAGTTCTTCTCTGAATATTTTTATATGTCTATGGAAGCATACTTCATGGATAATAATTTAGATGGTTTCGCAAACTTCTTTAATGTCCAAGCTAAAGAAGAAAGAGATCATGCGTATAAGATTTTTAATTACATCAGTAGAGCTGGTGGAAAAATAATTTTACAAGCTATTGAACAACCTAATGTTGACTTTGAAAGTCCTTTAGAGGTATTTGAATTAGCATTAGAACATGAAAGACTTATAACTAATTCAATACATAATTTAACCGACTTAGCAATTTCTGAAAAAGATCATACAACTTCATCTTTCTTAAGATGGTTTATAGATGAACAATCTGAAGAAGAAGAAAGTATGGAAAAGGTAGTTAGGAAATTAAGATTATTAAAAAATGATCCTGCTGGTCTTTTAATGATCGATCAAGAATTAGCACAAAGAACTTATATCCCACTTAATCAAAATGCTTAATACAAAAATGAGCTGTCAAGGATAGACAGCTCATTTTTATTATTTATTTATGTAGTAAGTTTCATTCCCTTTAAATATTTTATTTACATCTTTCTCTAGTATAACATTTGAATTAGATATTAATTTAAAATTGCTTAATTCCCAATCATCACTTATAGCTGTTACCTTCTCTTTTGTTATCCAATACTTAGATATATTATTTATATCTACCTTTTCTCCGTTAGGTGTTTTTAATATATAACTATCTATTTGATTTCTCTCAAAGTCATCACCAGGATTATCTAATTTCCATTGAAATCTCTTTCCATCATTTGTTTCAAATCCAAAATATACATTGTCATTAGTTCCTGCATATTGATTGTCTGCTGTCTTTAGTACTATGTTAAACTCATTACTTAAAGTATCAACCTTCCCTGAATTGCCAGATACCTCATTTATAAATCTATATAAAAATCCAGCAGTACATAATTGAGAATTTTTAACAGCTTCCCTTCCAGAGTAATCCCAATCTTCATTACTATTACTCATAGTTGAAAATTTATATAAATCTTTAGCTTTTTTAGCATATTTTACTGAGTTTTGCGTCATCCAATTATTAAAGTTTGAATTTTCCATAGCTTCTTTATACACCCCTGATGTAGTATCTCCTCCTGAAGTATCTAATGCATAATTATTTTTTTTATTTTCTACAAAACGTTCATATTCTATATGCCCTGGAAGATTTACTCCTTCGAAATCTACCGCAGTTACATTAGATGCATGGTATGGATTATTTATATCTCCTAAATAGTGCATTGCCTGACCTAATAGATATGCAGCTTCTTTATAATTGCCCTTTTCCCATTCATTTTTAGCTAATGCAGTAAATTTTCTCACTTGGGTTTCTGCTGTATGTTCTATTTTATATGACAAATACCACTTATTGTCTACAGTAAAGTTATTTCCAGTATCTGGATCATAAAAGTGATCTTGATACAATTTATATGCATTTGGATCAAAATCTGGATATGTAGATCCCAATTTTAAATCATTTGAATACTTAAATAAATAATACAAATTCTCGTCAAATTGTTGGGATTCTTTTCCACTTAAATCATTTTTTATCATATTTAATCCTTGTTCTACGATTAATCCATGTGTTCCACTTCCATCTTTTTTCCCATCCCATGCATAAGAAGTTCCTCCCATAAGAGTGCATAAACCTAATACACATAATATATTAGATACCTTTTTTAAGACTTTCATAAATATTCCTCCTAATGTCCTGTAATTTTTAGTATTATTATGTAAAATTTTAACATTTTTCGGAATAAATTTAATATAATTTTACTTAAATGAGAATATTATAAACTTAAATGAGAATTTTCAAAAAATACGGAGTTGTTTTAATTATCTAAAAACAACTCCGCATTTTATTAATCAGCTATATTATAAACAGATAATATATCTCTATTTATTTCTTTTTTCTTAACTTCCACTAAAGCTTTTAATGTATCTAATGAGGTCATAACTTCTGTAGAGAATTCTGTTGCAGTTCTTCTTATTTTAAATCCATCCCTAGTTGAGTCATTACCTTTAGTTGGTGTGTTTATTACTATATCTACTTGCTTATTTCTTATAACATCTAATATATTAGGTCTAGCTTCTTCTACTCTATTTACTATAGTCGCTTCTATTTTATTTTCATTTAAATATTTAGCCGTTCCTTCTGTTGCTACAAATGTGTACCCTAATTCTTTCATATCTTTAGCAATTTCTATAAATTCTTCTTTGTCATAATTGTTTATAGTTGCTAAAACAACGCCTCTTTTATTACACATTTTCTTACCTGCACCTAAAAATCCTTTGTATAAAGCCTCTTCTAAAGTTTCTCCTACCCCTAATACTTCTCCTGTAGATTTCATTTCTGGTCCTAGGCTTACATCTACCTTAGAAAGTTTAGACATTGAGAATACTGGAACTTTTACAGATATTAACTTAGGCTCTTTATAAACTCCTGTCCCATATCCTAAATCCTTTAGTTTAGCTCCTAACATACACTTTGTAGCTAAATCTACTATAGGCACCTTACTTACTTTGCTTATATATGGAACTGTTCTACTAGCTCTTGGGTTAACCTCTATTATATATAGTTCTCCATGGAACTCTATAAATTGTATATTAACCATTCCTAATACGTTTAGCTCTAAAGCTATTTTTTTAGTGTAATCTAATATTTTGGCTTTTATTTCATCACTTATGTTTTGGCTAGGATACATTGTTATACTATCTCCAGAGTGAACTCCAGCTCTCTCTAAATGTTCCATTATCCCTGGTATTAAAATATCTTCCCCATCACATATAGCATCTACTTCTATTTCTCTACCAGTTAAGTATTTATCTATAAGAACAGGATTTTTAGTGTCTCTTAAGAATGCATCTTTTAAATATTGAGTTAACTTATTTTCATCATAAGTTATTTCCATTCCTTGTCCCCCAAGAACATAAGAAGGTCTAACAAGTACTGGGTAACCTAATTTCTTAGCTTCTTCAATACCTTCATTTACCGACCATATAGCTTTTCCTTTTGGTCTATTTATATCTAGTTTTTCTAATAGCTCATCAAATTTTTCTCTATCTTCAGCTGCATCTATATCTTTACAACTAGTTCCTAGTATATTTATTTTCTTTTCATCTAAGAACTTAGCTAATTTTATAGCTGTTTGTCCTCCAAATTGGAGTATAACCCCATCTGGATTTTCTTTTTCTATTATATTTAAAACTTCTTCTTCTGTTAATGGTTCAAAGTATAACTTATCAGAAGTGTCAAAGTCTGTACTTACTGTTTCTGGGTTATTGTTTACTATTATAGTTTCTATACCTTGCTCTCTTAAAGATTTAACACAGTGAACTGAACAGTAGTCAAATTCTATACCTTGACCTATTCTTATTGGTCCTGATCCTAAAACTATTACTTTTTTCTTATCACTTACTACTACCTCATCATATTGTTCATAAGTAGAGTAGTAATATGGAGATAGTGCATCGAACTCTCCTCCACAAGTATCAACCATTTTGTATGATGGATTTATATTGTATAAACTTCTCAACTCATAAACTTTAGATGGGCTTATTCTCATCAAATCAGCTATTCCTTTATCTGAGAATCCTTTTTTCTTTAGCTCTAATAAGTAATCTTTGTTTAAATCTTCAATCTGCATACCTTTTAATTTTTCTTCTTGCTCTACTATCCACTTAAATTTATGTATGAACCACTTGTCTACACCAGTAATTTGTTCTATCATTTTTATTTTATAGCCTCTTCTTATCATTTCAGCTAAATCAAATAATCTTTCATCATCTGGAACTACTACTCTAGACTTTAACTCTTCTATACTTCTATCTTCCGATATTTTATGTACTAAAGAATACTTTCCTATTTCTAAAGATCTTATTCCCTTAAGTATAGCTGCTTCAAAGTTACTTCCTATACTCATTATTTCTCCTGTAGCCATCATTTTTGTTCCTAATTTTCTATTAGCTTGCTTAAACTTATCAAATGGCCACTTAGGTATTTTTACAACTACATAATCTAGTGTAGGTTCAAAACATGCATAAGTTTTTTTAGTAACTGCATTTTGTATTTCATCTAATGTGTATCCTAGTGCAATTTTAGCTGCAACCTTAGCTATTGGATATCCCGTAGCTTTTGATGCAAGAGCTGAAGATCTACTAACTCTTGGATTTATTTCTATAATTGCATACTCTAAACTATGAGGATTTAATGCTATTTGAACATTGCATCCACCCTGAACTTCTATAGCATTTATTATATCTATAGATGCTTTTCTTAACATCTGGTATTCTTTATCACTTAAAGTTTGACTCGGTGCTACAACTATACTGTCACCTGTATGAACTCCAACAGGGTCTATGTTTTCCATATTACATACTGTTATACAGTTTCCATTAGAGTCTCTCATCACTTCATACTCTATTTCTTTCCACCCTTTTATACTTTTTTCTAATAATACTTGGCTAACCGGACTTAGTTGTAATCCTTGAGAAAGTATTTCTGTTAAATCTTCTTCATCTTCAGCTATACCCCCTCCAGTTCCTCCTAGAGTATATGCAGGTCTAACTACAACCGGATACCCTATCTTATCCGCAAATTCTAACCCACCTTCTAATGTAGTTACTATATCACTTATTACTACTGGTTGGTTTATTTCCTTCATTACTTCTCTAAACAAGTCTCTATCTTCACCTTTTTTAATAGACTCTATAGAAGTTCCTAAAACTCTTACATTGTATTTTTCTAATATTCCTGCATCATGAAGTTGTACAGCTAAGTTAAGCCCTGTTTGCCCTCCCATTCCTGCTAATATACTGTCTGGTTTTTCTTTTTCTATTATCTTTTCTATAAACTCTATTGTTAATGGCTCTATGTATATCTTATCCGCTACTTCTCCATCAGTCATTATTGTAGCTGGGTTACTATTTATTAAGACAACTTCTATTCCTTCTTCTTTTAATGCTTGACAAGCTTGTGTTCCAGAGTAGTCAAACTCTGCAGCTTGACCTATTATTATCGGCCCCGAACCCAATACTAATGTCTTTTTTATATTATCTATTTTAGGCATAATTTACTTCTCCTTATCTAATTAATTCGAACAATTTATTATATTAAATCTAAGAACTTATCAAATATATAATCATTGTCTCTTGGCCCTGGACAAGCCTCTGGATGATATTGAACACTATATATAGGTAACTCTTTATGTCTCATACCTTCAACTGTATTATCATTTAGATTTATATGAGTTACTTCCATATTTTCTGGCATTTTAGATACATAATATCCATGATTTTGAGATGTTATATATACTTTATTGTCTTCTAAGTCTTTTACTGGATGATTTCCACCTCTATGTCCAAACTTAAGTTTTCCTGTTTGTCCACCTAATGTTAACGCTAATAATTGATGTCCTAAACATATTCCTGCTATAGGTTTTTTCCCTGTTAATTCTTTTATATTAGCTATAACATAGTCTAAATCTTCTGGATCTCCAGGTCCGTTAGATAAGAATATTAAATCTGGATTTTCCTTAAGTACTTCCTCAGCACTTGTTGTTGCTGGGAATATAACCAAGTCACATCCCCTTTCTTTAAATGATCTTAATATATTTTGTTTAACTCCAAAGTCCATAACTGCTACTTTAGGTCCATCTCCCTTTATATACTCTTTCTCTTTTCTAGTAACAGTTTTAACTGCTTCTGTATTTGAGAATTTTCCTATTTTAGAAACAACATCTTCTAATGTGACATTTTCTAAAGTTATTATTCCTCTCATAGTTCCGTTGTTTCTAAGTATTTTAGTTAATGCTCTTGTGTCTATTCCTTCAAGTCCTATAATTTTATTTTGTTTTAAATATGTGTCTATATCCATTTCACATCTAAAGTTATTTGGATTATTAGATTTTTCTCTTACTATAAATCCTTTTACATGAACTCCCGTTGACTCTACATCTTCTAGATTTATTCCATAGTTTCCTATTAATGGGTAAGTCATAGTTACTATTTGCCCGTAGTACGATGGATCTGTCAAAACTTCTCCGTATCCTGTCATTGAAGTGTTAAAAACTACCTCTCCTACGCTGTCTTTTAAATATCCAAAAGCTTTACCTTCAAATATAGTTCCATCCTCTAATATTAACTTAGCTTTCATAACTTACCTCCGATTAAGCAT
The DNA here is from genome assembly GCF_023653455.1 of Paraclostridium ghonii. GTDB lineage: Bacteria > Bacillota > Clostridia > Peptostreptococcales > Peptostreptococcaceae > Paraclostridium > Paraclostridium ghonii. Next base: position 29,369 of record NZ_JAKEDR010000009.1, on the reverse strand, counting down.
TTTCTATTTCATTTATTATATTTATAGCAGCTTCTTTTGGATTTTCTGCCTTAGTTATAGGTCTTCCTACAACTAAATAGTGAGCTCCTTTGTTTATTGCATCTTTTGGTGTAACTACTCTTTTTTGATCTCCTACATCAGCTGTTTTAGGTCTTATTCCTGGGCATACTGTTACAAAGTCCTTACCACAAGCTTCTACAACTCTATCAACCTCTTGTGCCGAACAAACTATTCCGTCTATTCCAGACTCCTTAGCTAACTTAGCTCTCTTTATTGCTAATTCTTGTGTAGTCATATTACATCCTATATCTTGTAAATCTTTATCACTTAAAGAAGTTAATACTGTAACCCCTACTATTATTGGCTTTTCTATTCCTAGCTTCTCAGCTTCTTCCTTTGCCGCTATAGCACATTGTCTCATACCTTCCATATCTGAAACATGAATTGTCATTAACCAAACATTATCTCTTACTGCTGCTCTTACTGCACTTTGCATCGTATTTGGAATATCATGAAACTTTAAATCTAAAAATATTTTTTTACCTTTTTCTTTTAAGTAATCTACTGTTTTTCCTCTTGTTGTTACATATTGTTCTAATCCTACTTTAAATATATCAACACTTTCTTCTAACTTATCTATTAATTCCTTAGCTTTATCAAAGTCGTTAGTATCTATCGCTACAATTAGTTTGTCTTTACCTTTTATCATTTTACTCTCTCCTTTTTATATAAAGCCCTTAATATCAGAAAAATCCTTATACCTATAGAGGTATAAGGATTCAATATTTCATAACTTTGGCTATGACGATATCTTTCCCAGCCTCTCTGGACTAGTTTAAAAGACTTTATTATTTTATTTTATTAAAAAAACCTCTAACTAATCCAGTTAGAGGTTATATGTACACAAATTAAATATATATTTTATATAACCTTACTAGCCTCTCTGGACTACTTTCAAGGAAGTTTTATTTTATTAGAATACTAGCTTAATATCCTCTCGGGATAATTTAAAGCTTTTTCTTTTTTATAATTATTACACTTATTTACAACCATGTCAACTATTTTTATAAACCTATTGATTCTATAATGCTATAACAAAATGCTATCTATTGTTTTTTTCAATAATAATAATGATACGTAGCATTTATTGCCACCCTCCATTGTAATTATTCTCTGTTTTTTATCTATACTCTTAACTTTTGATTTATTTATAATATAAGACTTATGACACCTAATAAATCTCTCATCTAATTGAGATTCTAATTCTTTTAATGTACCACTAAATTCTATATAACTATTTTTTGTTCTAACAGCTATAAATCTTTTTTTACATGTCTCAAAGCATAGTATATCATCATACTTAATTTTTTCTATCCTATCTAATTTTTCAATAAAAAAACAATTCCGTTTTAATTCATTCTTTATTTTTTCATTTACAACTAATATGCATTCTCTAATCCTTTTGTTTACTTCTTCAAAATCGCCTTTAACTATATAGTCTATAGCCCCTATATGATATTTAAAAGTAAGATGACTCATATCTTTATGTGATGTAATTATAACTATAATCGCTTTTGTATCTATTTTATTTATTTGTTTAGCTAGTTGAATTCCATTTATATCTCCACCTATATTTATATCCAAGAAATAAATACCTCTACCTTTAAACTCTGATATATAATTTATAATTTCTTTAGATGAATCAGTAGATAATACTATTTCTCCACCTATATTTTCAATTTGCAAAATAGATAATATAAATTCTTCAAGCTTACGCCTTTGGTCTTTATCGTCCTCACATATAAATATCCTCATCCTAGTTCCTCCTTATTTAAATATATCCAGTTGTTGAATAAATTCATCTTCAACCTTTATATTAAAAGTTACATTTTCATAATTTTTTAATATCTCCCTTACATTGCTTAATCCCATTCCTCTTCCTTCTCCTTTTGAGGAGTATCCTTTCTCAAATAATAAAAGTGTATCTTCAACTTTATGCTTATATGTATTTGAAATTACTATAGAAACAGATTTTTCTTTTTCTAAAATTAAAATACTTAAAGAAGGATTATTAGATTCTGAACAAGCCTCTATACTATTATCTAAAATAATACCCAGTATTCTACACAAATCCAATTTATTAAAATTTAATTCAGTTATAAATTCTGGAATATACAAGTTAGTTTTTATTCCATTTTTTTCAGCTTGTATTAACTTTGAGGCGATTATCCCTTTAACCTCTATACATTCTATATTTCCGATTGATGCCCAAGTTAAGTTGAATAAATCTAAATCCTCACTTAAGCATTCAATATGAGAATAAAAGAAATTTTTTAATCCATCTAAATCCTTAGACTCAATGTATCCACACATAGAAAGCATTATATTTTTATAATCATGTCTAAACTTTTTCATTTCATTAGTTGCACATTCTAATTTTTGATTATATTCATTAATTTCTTTTAATCTTTTTTGATTATTTATTAACATAATAAGAAAGATAGCGCACAAAAATATTATAAAATATATAAACGGTAACTCTCTATTTCGATCCAGATTTATCCCAAATGTGGAAACTACGTTTGTTTGTATGTTTACTTCAAAATGTATACACATAGATAAAACACTTGTTAATATAATTAATATGTATAGTTTAAATTTATATAATATATCAAACTCATCTATGTCTATATTACTTATAACTACATTATTTAAAAATTTAGATACCATCACTATTATTGCGTATGTAATAAGATAGTAGCAAATTAAATATACTAAATTTCCTAATCTATATATATTTATGTCCGTTAAAAATATAACAATTTTGTAGCAAAAGAAATTCACAACTATATATAGAATTGTTGAAATGAGAGGTATGGCTATAGTAAGTAATGTTTTTTTTGTAATATTATAAACAACAATAGCATTTATAATATTTAATCCGTATAATGGTGAAATTTTAAAATACCTAGCTAATATAAATAACCCTATATACAAAATAAAAAAATAAGCAATTAACTTTAATTTACTTCTTTTAAAATCATAAATATTTATAAAACTTAAATAAACCCCAATACTTGTTAAAAGTATATAAAAATGAATCATATACCCCCTGTACCTTTCTACTAAATTGAAAAAATAAAGAGCAACCCTATATAAAAATAGAGTTACCCTTTAATTATACGACACTTATATAATATTCTTTTCTTAATTTATCTTTAACATCTAATTTTATATATTTAAAATCTATATTATGATATTTACATCCAATTTCAAAATGCTTTAAAGCTATTCCCATATTAAGTTGATTCATATTTTCATCTGAATCTTTTTTCATATATATATCAAGAGATTTATTATTTTGATAAAATATCCATGGTTGTAAATTTTTATATGATGGCGCTATTCTTACACATTCAATTATATTAGTCCACTTTTCATCTACATTTTTAGCAATTTTCTTCATTGGTTTTCTATCTATAATTTCATTTTCTTTTCTAAATAAATCTTTTCCATCTGGAAATCCTAATGCTATTAACATTACTGGTTTTTCATTTTCTTCTAAATGTACAAAGTCTAGAACAGATTCTTTATTAAAATTTTCATCTAACCAACTTGTTGCCAATCCCATTCCTGTTAATTTTAAAATTAGCTCTTCTCCTGCAAATCCTACACTATCAAAATATTTTATTGGAGTTTCTTCCTCTTCTTCAGGAAGTTGAACTGTTAAAACTATATAATGGGGAGCAACTAATCTATGTCTCTTTTTTATTATAAACTTCAAGCTATCACCCTTTAAAATAGGATGTGCCTTAATCTTTATTTCTTTATTTAAACTATCCACGTCTTGACATAAATTTCTAACTTCTTCAAACATATTTATACTTAATCTTTTTGTAGAGTATTTTTTTATAGATTTTCTATAAAAAATAGCATCGTATAACTGCAATCTAATTCCCCCTATCTACAAATATAATACATATTATTATATCAAAATATATAATTTTATACTATATTTCATTGTTCTCAAAATAGTTACATTATTTACTCTTTTTTTAAAAAGTCAATCTATTTTTCAAATTTAAATTTATGGGTATTTAAAAATAATATTGGTTAAATAGTGTTTTTGAATAGTCTTTCATTTTAGAATAGTACATTTTTTCAAATTTTAAAAATACTATAATTGTATTATTAAAATGATGCTATACTTAGACTAAGAAATCCTAATTCTTATTTTGGATATAATTATTTTGAAAGGATGTGTCTTTATGAGTTTAGAAAAAAATTTAGAAAAATATGCTGAGCTATCTATCAAGATAGGAGTTAATATTCAACCGGGACAAACTTTATTAGTTAGATCTCCTATTGAGTGTGCTCCATTTGTAAGAAAAGTTGTAAAAAAGGCTTATGATTCAGGAGCAAAAAATGTACATATCGAATGGTCAGATGAAGAATGTGCTCTTATAAAGTACTTAAATGCCCCAGATGAAGTTTTCAATGAATTCCCAACTTGGGTATCCGATCAATACGTTAAAATCGCTAAAGAGGGCGGAGCTTTCTTATCTGTTTATGCTCAAGATCCTGATTTATTAAAAGATGTAGATCCTCAAAAAGTTGCGAACTTCCAAAAAGCATCTGCAGAGGCTCTTAAAGAGTGGAGATCTTATACTCTATCTGATAAATCAAAATGGAGTATAGTTTCTGTTCCTACAGCAAGCTGGTCTAAAAAAGTATTCCCTGATGTTTCTGAAAAAGAAGCTATAGATAAAATGTGGGAAGCAATATTCCATTGTACAAGAGTTGACCAAGAAGACCCTATAGAAGCTTGGAATCAACATAATAAAAACTTAAAAGTTAGAATGAACTTCTTAAATGATAGTAAATTCAAAACTTTATACTTTAAATCTGGAAAAACAGATATAACTATGAACTTACCAGAAGGTCATATATGGGCAAGTGGAGCTTCAAAAGATCCAAACGGAGTAAACTTCAACCCAAATATACCAACAGAAGAGGTATTTACTTTGCCTCATAAATTTGGGGTTAATGGTATAGTTGCAAGTACTAAACCACTTGTTTATGGAGGAAATGTTATAAATAACTTTACTTTAACATTTAAAGATGGAAAAATAGTGGATTTTACTGCTGAAGAAGGATATGATACTTTAGCTAAATTAATAGATACTGATGAAGGTTCTCACTACCTTGGAGAGGTCGCTTTAGTTCCATTTAAATCCCCTATATCAGATACAAATATAGTATTTTATAATACCTTATATGATGAAAATGCGTCTTGTCACTTTGCTATAGGAACAGCTTATAAGAGTTGTGTCGAAAACGGTGTTGACATACCTGAAGAAGAACTAGATAAACATGGTATAAACTTTAGCCTAACTCATGTTGACTTTATGATAGGTTCTAATGATATGAATATAGTTGGTGAAAAATCTAACGGCGAAAAAGTTCAAATATTTAAAGATGGAAACTGGGCATTTTAATAAAGCCTTTATAAATTAAGGACTATCTATTTTGATAGTCCTTTTTAGTAATTTTTAAGTAAACTCTAGTATGTTTTTTCCGTCCAATTAAGTTTTTCTATATGTTCTAAAACAATGTCATTGTTCATTTCTGGGTGTATAGTATCTTCATGAGCTATAGTTATAACAGACATAGCTACTGCATATTTAACAGTATCTTTTAAACTTGTATTTCTCATATATCCGTAGCCTAATCCAGCTACAAAAGAATCTCCTGCTCCTGTAACATTTACAACTGGAACATTATTTGCTTTTATAGTTCCTTCTTCTACTCCATTATTGTAATATATTCCATCTTCATCTAAGCTTATAAATACATTTTCTATCCCTAAGTCTATAAAGTACTTTCCAGCTTTTCTTAAATCATCTTCTGATTTTATTTCAAATCCGCACATTATCTCCGCTTCATATCTATTAGGTTTTATCGTATGGAAATATTTTATTAAATGCTTTACGTTTTTAGCTTTACAAGCAGACACAGGATCTAAAATAAATTTAGTTTTTCCTTTAAAAGTCTTTAATATATATTCAACAATTTCTGGCTTATCCGAATCTAAAAACATATATTCAGCATTTTTTATTATATCTGCTTTTGAATCTATGAATTGTGTAGTAAACATATCCGTTACTTTCATATCTACTACTGCTGATTCAAGCTCTCCTTCGTGATTTAAAACAGCCATATAGGTAGGTGTGCTTCCACCTTTTATCACTAAAGAGTCCTCCATATCATAGTTCATAACTTTAGAATGTTCCATCATTCTTCTTCCTGTTTCGTCATTACCTAATATAGATATGAACTTTGTATTTATTCCTACTCTAGCCATATTTTCTGCTATATTTCTACAAACTCCACCAAAAGAAGTTTTAACTTTCCCTGGATTTGAGTCGTTACATCTATAATTGTCATTTGTAAATCCGATTATATCAAATATTGATACTCCAAAAACCAAAGCGTATGGTTGTGTATTATTTGCCATTTTTATCTTCGCCCTCCCATAAGAATCACTTTCATATTTTAACATAAAAATATGTGCTTTTTCTAGACAAAAAAGCACATATTTTGACCTTTTGCAATATTTTATAGAAATTTATATTATTTCAGCAAAATGGTATCGTTTTTTGGATTTATTTTGAACTTTAATTAATAATTTCAAGTATTTTTATTATCTAAAATTTATCAATTAAATATATTTCAAACTTAATACAATTTTTATAATTGTTATAAAAATTTTAGTCTGATATAATAAATTTTTAAGTACGATTATGCTTCTAGGAGGACTCCCTTATTAAAAAGTTGCTAAGCAAAGCAAGACAAGCTTAAATGATTTTGATATGATACAAGATGGAGATAAAATTGCAGTTGGATTATCTGGAGGTAAGGATAGTTTAACTCTTCTTCATATTTTGAATAATTATAAAAAATTCGCTCCGCTCATGTCGCCAACGACTTCGTCCGTTGCTCAAAATTCTTTTTTACGCTCAAAACATAGCAATTGGTATAACTAAGTTTCATAGGTTGTCCACAGTTTTTTAGTAAGTGTAATTTTCTTAAGCGTAAAAAAGCTACTCATTGCGAGTAGCCTTTTAATTGCTTATTTAAATTATGTTCTAAAACATAGTTTCTACTATACCTTTTATAGCAAATATTAAAGTTATTATGTATAAAATTGTTGGAAGTATTTTATGTAATTTTTTTGTTTGTAAATAATATTTAAGGATTCCATATAAAAAGTAAGTAGCCCATAGCTTAACAAATATACTATTTATAGAACTTGCTATTTGTACTAAATTCATATCTCTTAAAACTATTGTACTTATTATTGATAAAATACAGCTAGCTATAGAAAATACTATAAATCTAAAATATAAAAGACTTTTAAAATACTTTTTATCTTTTATTTCATCTTTTTCAACAAATCCCATAAAAATTTTAGTTACAAAGTATAATACATTAACACATATCCAAGCCCATATTAATATACCTACAGTGCCTCCTACCCACACAGATATCTTAGTCCATGTCTTTACAAGTTCTAAAGTTTCTGCATCTCCTGCAGCCCCTGCAGAGCTTAATTGTTCTAAATAGTCTGGTATCATTAAATTCATAACTACTATACTTAAAACACTTATAGCTACAAGAGCTAAAAATAAGTATCTTAATTTTATTGGCTTTTTATTTTCATATTCATCTTCTTTAAAATCTTTAAAATATTCCTTTGGCTGTACTATTAATGTTTTTAAATTCATATAATATTCTCCTTCTTATTTAATTGTATATAGCTTTTATAGGATCTAATCTAGATGCTTTATATGCAGGTATCATTCCAAACACAATACCAACTATAATAGATGTTGATGAAGCTCCTATAAATGTTTTTATTGTTACTACAGGTTTAAACGGCATAGCTAATCCTGCAAGCTGAGATAATATAAATCCTATTAGTATTCCTAACAATCCTCCTATTAAAGTTACAAACATTGCTTCAAATAAGAATTGTAACATTATAGAGTTTGGTGTAGCCCCTATCGCACGTCTTATTCCTATTTCTCGCTTTCTTTCTGTAACTGAAACATACATTATGTTCATTACACCTATACCTCCAACAAATAATGATATAGCTGTTATAAGAGTAATAAACATAGTTATACTAGAAATCATACTATTAAGTCCCTCTGTTACTTCTCCTGGGTTTTCAATATTATAGTTCCCACGTATATTAGTATGATTATTTTCTAAAACTTCCTTAACATTTTCTGAAACAATGTCAAAATCATATCCAGGAGATATAAAAATATCTAAAGATGTTATTACATTGCTATTTTCTTTATTTTTAATATCATTCATTCTATCTATAGAAGCTTGCTGAACTAAATCCGAATTAAATGAGAATACACTTTTTGATTCTTCTTCTAAAACCCCAATTACCTCAAACGTTGTTCCATTTATATTTATAATTTTTCCTATAGATGATTTAGGTTTATCGAATAATTTTTTTGCATTTTCATAAGTTAAAACTATTACATCATTTTTCATATCGCTTTTTTCAAAATATCTACCATAAGATACTTTATCTGATTTTTTTGAAAATAAACTACCTCCATCACTGTCATAAGCATCATACATTATGTTTGTAGTCTTATCTAAAAAACTCACCTGTACAAAATTCACATCGCCAAAACTTGAATTTGCTCCTTCTTCAGGTTTTTCAACCTTTTCAACACCTTCTACTTTTTTTAAATCATATATATCATTATCCATAAATGGATTCATTGAAGATACATCTTCACCAAAGTTTTCTGGATAAAAACTTACATTTACTTTATTCGCATTTACTTTTCCTGTCGTCTCTGAAACGTTAGCTTTAAGACCATCCCCAATAGATAAAACAACTACAACAGAACTTATACCTATAATAATTCCTATCATAGTTAAGAAAACTCTTAATTTGTTGGCCTTTAAACTTAACAGTGAACTTTTAATTAAATTTTTTATGCTCATATCTAGTCCTCCTCAGTAAAAACACCATCTTTAAGGTAAATCACTTTTGTTGCATATTTCCTAAGATCTGGATCATGAGTAACCATAACAATAGTTTTTCCTTGTTTATTTAATGAATCTAATATATTCATAATTTCATTACTTGTGTTGGTATCTAATGCACCTGTTGGCTCATCAGCAAATATTAGTTGAGGATCATTTATAAGAGCTCTCGCAATAGAAATACGCTGTTGTTGTCCTCCTGATAATTCATTTGGAAATTGTTTTATCTTATCCAGCAACCCAACCATATTTAAATTATCTTCAACTTTTTTTAATCTTTCTTTTTTTCCTAGCTTATTGTCATAAAGAAGAGGTAACTCTATATTTTGATAAATATTTAAACTAGTTATCAAATGAAATTGTTGAAAAATAAACCCTATGTTTTTATTACGAAAGTGGGATCTCTCTACTTCTGTTAAATTTGTAACGTTCTTTCCATTGAAAATATATTCACCTTCATCAAACTTATCTAGAAATCCTAATATATTTAGTAAAGTAGTTTTCCCACTCCCTGACTTACCCATTATCATTACAAAGTCTCCATGTTTAATTTCCAGACTTAGTGACTTTAAAACATGCAATTTATTTTTTCCTAATGCATAATATTTTTGTATGTTATTAAGTTGTATAAAGTTATTCAATTTCCTGACCTTCTTTCATATCACTATTTATAACTTCTACAATTTCTTCTTTTTCTTTTAAGCCTGATGTTACTATTATTGAATCTCCTTTTTCACCTTTAGTTCTTACGTTTTGTTTAACAAGTTTTTTATCTTTTATTAAATAAACATATTTTTTACTTCCTTCAGTTTTAATAGCAGTCTTAGGTATTTCGATTGCTTCTTCTAAAGGTTTAGCCTTAATTTGAACATGGTATCCATTAACTACATTTTCTTTAGATTCTAAATTTATTCTAACAGGATAGTTTGCTACTTGAGATGTTGTGTTCATACCTTCTACTGGTGCAGCATTTTCTTCTGGGTCATTTGAAATATCTACTATTTCCCCTTTTATAGTTTTGTCATTTGCTAAAACTAAAACTTCTACCTCTTGATTTAATTTTATCTTTTCTAAGTCTCTTTCTGATACTTGTGCATTTACATATAAATCATTACTTTTTAATTTTAATAAAACTTTATTTGGTTCATCTGTTCCTTTATTTGGTATAGAAACTTCTCCTGCAAATGGAGCATACTCATATGTATATTCTTTTTTCTTAAGTTTTTCTATTTGTTTTTGTATACTTTTTATTTGATCATCTATAGAAGCATTTAAATTCATATTTGTGCTAGCTTCTTTATTTGGTAACTCACTGTTTTGTAAATTATTATTTGGTAGTTCATTATTTTGACCTTGATTTTCATTATTTTGAGAGTTATCAGATTTATTTTTTCCCTTTTTCAAATCTGATATTTGATCTTCTAAATCTGATATTTGATCAGATATTTCTTCATTTTTATATGTTATAAGTACACTTCCCTTACTTACAAATTCTCCATTTTTTTTATTTATTTCATAGTTGTCTCCCTTAGCTAGATCTTTAGAAAATGTCTTAGATTTAGATGGTTCTACAACTCCACTAAAAAATGTTTTCTTCTCTTGTGGTATCACATATCTTTTTATGGCTTGATCCTCTTTTACTTTTTTGCTCTTGCTTTTTGCAGCTAAGAATCCCATTGCTCCTACCCAGACTACTACTACTGATAATCCTATAGCTATATATTTTTTTTTCATCTTTGCCTCCCCATATAATTTGCGATTTAATTCCATATATATCCAAAATAAATCTATAATTTATATTATCATTAAACTTAAATATATGCAAAAAAATGTACTAAAATATGTATTTATTGGATTAAAATGCATTTTTTTGTTCTTTCACTCCACTAAATACATATTTTAGTACACTTTTAACTTTTTCACCTATTTTTCTGTTAGCATTCATGTAAAGTAATTCTAATTTTTAAGGTGTTATTTAACATTATTTAATAGTAGACCACTTATACCCGAATATATGTGTTTTTAATTATCATATACTTAAAATTTAAATTACTTTTTATACAAATTTTTAATCTTACTTTTAGCAATTATACTATTTTAAAAAGGAGGTAAGTAAATGAGTTTCTCAATTAAATTCAACACTTATATAATCACTCAAGATACAATTGGAAAGGTACCAGATTCCAATTGTAAAGTTTAATTTTTAATTAATCTTCATGAAACAATAAAAAATAGTTAACTACTTTTAATAGTTAACTATTTTTTAATCCTTAGGAAATTATATTTAATCACGAACTTTGTATAAATATAATTTTCAACTCATAAACTTGAGCAACGGACCGCTTTCTTAAGGTCGTTGGCGACATGAAGTGGTTCGCCGACGTAGTCGCTCAAGCGAAGCTAATTTTTTATTATTTCATCTACTACTAATTTACTTCCACTTACTATTACAGAAGCTCCATTACCTGGATGTGTTGAAGATCCTATAAAATATAAATTTCTTACACTATTTGACTTTATATTTGGTCTAAAGTAACCTATCTGACTCAAATTATGCGCAACTCCAAATGCACATCCTTTATATGCATTAAAATTAGTTTCTAAATCTTTTGGAGTTAAATAATTTTCATAAATAATATTTTTTTCTAAGTCTTCCATCCCTTCTATTTTAATTATTGAGCTTAAAACTTTATTTCTAATATTTTTTATTGAAATTTCATCCCATTCAATATTTTCATATGATAAATTTGGAACCCGAATCATTATATTTAAAATTTCCTTGGATGTTTTACATATACTATTATCTATTTTACTTGGACAGTACATATAAAAGGAAGGATTTTGTGGTAAATTCCCTTCGAACGGAGCTTGAATATTTTCTCTAAAATTTTCTCCAATATAAATGTTGTTAACCCTTAAATTTTTATATTTTTTATTTAGTCCCAAATATATGATTAACGTGGAACATGAAAGTTTAAGTTTACTAATTTTTTTATCATTATATTTATCTTTGTACATATCTTCTTTTATTAAATTCTTTATTGCATAAGGAAAATCTGCATTGCATACTACAATATCAGCCATATATTTACCTTTATTGCTATTAATACCTTTTATATTTCCTTCATATATTATAATCTCATCTACATTTACATTTTTTTCAACTTCCCCACCCATTTCATAAAACAATTTTTCCAAAGCTTTTATGTATGCATACATTCCCCCTCTAATATACCAAAGTCCATATATCTGAGATATCGCTGGTATTAAGGTATACAAATTAGAGTTTTTATATGGATCTACTCCTATATACATAGATTGAAATAGTAAGAAATCTCTCACTTTACTATTTTTTATATATTTACATGTATAATTATATGAACTTGATATTGGATTGGATTTAATTGCATACTTTATAGAATCTAAATTTAATATTTCATTTAAAGTTTTCATAGGCTTACTCAAAAATTTTTCATTTGATATAAGATATTTATTATATGATTTTGATATATATTTTAAATAGTTTGCGGATAAATCGCAATCTATACTTTCTAAAAATTGCATTGTTTTACATACATCACTATAAAATTCATAATTTGTCTTATCATCATAAAAAACTTTGTACATAGTATCTAACTTTACTAAATCTATATACTTAGAGTAATCTTTGTTTACGTATTTAAATATTTCTATATAATTTTGAGGAGCCATAAGTATAGTGGCTGTCAAATCAAAAACATCTCCATCATTTTTTAATTGATTAATTTTTCCTCCAACAGTATTTTCTTTTTCTACTATAGTGACTTTGTATCCATTTTTTAATAATCTTATTCCTGTTGTTAATCCCCCTATTCCACTTCCAATTACTATAACTTCTTTCATAATTTATTCCTCCTTCCTTAATTAAATATTATTTCCATTAAATAAAACTTTATGATTATATATTTGTTTATAAATTCTATATATTTCCCAGGAAAAATCTAAATTTATTTTTACCTAATGAGCATAATATCAATATGGAGGTGAAAAAGTTGAGAAAATTTAAATTTTTATTTAGTTTAATAACTTTAAGTATTATTTTATTTTCAAGTATTTCTTATGCAGATGAGCCAAAAAACAAAGAATTTACATTAATGCCATTACCTTACGATTATGATGCCCTTGAACCTTATATAGATAAAGAAACTATGACTTTACATCATGACAAACATCATAAAGCATATGTAGATAATTTAAATAAGGCTTTATCTAAACACCCCGAACTATTCTCTAAAACACTTGATGAACTTCTATCTAATCTAGATTCTCTTCCTAGTGATATAAGACAAAGTGTTATAAATAATGGTGGTGGAGACTACAACCATAACTTTTTTTGGAATATAATGGCACCTAACAAAGTTGGGATTCCTAATGGAGAATTATCAAAATCTATAGAAAGAGACTTTGGTTCTTTTGAAAATTTCAAAAAAGAATTTACTAACTCAGCATTATCTAGATTTGGTTCAGGTTGGGCTTGGCTTGTTTCTGATGAAAAAGGTAAGTTATCTATAATATCTACTGCAAATCAAGATACACCTATTTCAATAGGATTAAAGCCAGTAATAGCTATAGATGTCTGGGAGCATGCATACTACCTTAAGTATAAAAATGAGCGTAATAAATATGTAGATAATTGGTGGAATGTAGTTAATTGGGATCAAGCAAATAAAAACTACTTATCTAAATAAAAAGTAAAAGTATCTATAAACTACTCAAATGGTGGTTTCAAAGAAAATATAGACTTAGATAAAGAGTAAAATTTAATAAATATTATTAAGTTTTAACAAGTCTTAAGATTTTTAGTTTATGGATAATCATAATCTAAAAAAAGTATACCTATTAAAATAACTACATTTAAATAGGTATACTCTTTTCTATTTCTCAAAAACTAAACTGATTATTTATTTTTATGAATAGCTATACTGTGCTCACTAGCTAATTCCTTTACATTAAATCCATTAAACTCTTCTCTAATCTATATTTTTTTTAATTATAGGTTTTATATTACCTTCAAAGTTAGAACCTTTATAGTCATTTATGGTTACCAGTTGGACTATACTCAAAACATTGATTTTTCAATGAGTATTTTTTATAATCAAAACTTTAAAGCTATTATTTTTACACGTATCTTGTCCTGCCACATTTAAATTTCAGTCTTAAAAATATAAGTTCTCTATAATAAATTCTTTTTAGATCCTTTATTTAATATTTTTTCATAGTCTATGAAATCATAGATATCTTTTTTAAATACATCACTAAACTTTAAAAGTTCATATATTTCTAAATCTTCGATAGCCTTGTTATTATCCTCACAATAAATAACTATACTACCAACAATTCCATGAGCATCTCTAAATGCAACACCTTCTTTAACTAAGTAATCTGCAACCTCAGTAGCATTTAAAAATCCATGCTTAACAGCTTTTTTCATGTTTTCTTCATTTACTTTTAAAGTAGCAATCATTCTTTCCATAATAGAAATACACATTTGTATAGTATTTACACTATCAAAGAAACCTTCTTTATCCTCTTGCATGTCTTTGTTATAGGCAAGTGGTAATCCTTTCATAACAGTAAATAGTCCAAATAAATTACCATAGACGCGTCCAGTTTTTCCTCTTATTAACTCAGCACCATCAGGATTTTTCTTTTGTGGCATTATACTGCTACCTGTTGTATATAAATCATCTATTTCTATAAATTTAAATTCTTGACTACTCCATAATATAAGTTCTTCACTTAATCTACTTAAATGCATCATTATTATAGAAAAATCACTCATAAGCTCAAGTAGATAATCTCTGTCACTTACACCATCCATATAATTTTCTACAACTCTACTGAATCCTAATTTTTCTTTAGTAGTTTCTCTATCAATATTATGAGTAGTACCTGCTAATGCACCACACCCTAAAGGACATTCATCTAATATTTCTAAAGCGTTAGTAAGTCTTTTTTCATCTCTATCAAACATACTATAATAAGCCATTAAATGATGTTTGAATGTTACAACTTGGGCTCTTTGTAAATGAGTATATCCTGGCATGATTACACAGTTTTTGTAAGCAACTTCTTTTAAAGTTTTCTTAAAGTTTTTTATTAAATTTATTATTTCTATAGTACTTTCTTTAGCAAACAATCTCATATCTGTTGCTACTTGATCATTTCTACTACGAGCTGTGTGTAGTTTTTTACCAACTTCCCCAATTCTTTGTATTAAGTTTATTTCTATAAAACTGTGTATATCCTCATAGTTACCTTCTAATAATAATTTTTTATTATATATATCCTGATAAATTTCCACCAACCCATCAGTTATAGCTATGCCTTCTTCTTCTGTTAAAAGATTGCACTTCACCTGCATATATACATGAGCAATACTTCCTTCTATATCCTTTTTATATAATACTTTATCGTAATCAAATGACTTATTAAACTCTTCCATAAGTTTATTTTCTTCTTTTCTAAAACGCCCACCCCATAACTTCATAAACTTCACCTCGTAATATATTTTAAGATTTATTTTATATATAAAAAAGGCCCCTGGTTATAAAACCAAGAGACGAAATTTTCCGTGTTACCACTCTAATTGATAAGTTATACTTACCCACTCTATTCTCTTAAGGCGAGATATTCCTAATACCCTAATATTAATTCAGGTACTATTCTCCAAAGCTCTCTTCAATATAAATATTGTTGCTAGACTCGCACCAACTCTAGCTCGCTGAAACTTAATTTATATCTACTCTCTTTTTCATAGAATTTATCTTTATTTAATTAATCCTAATTTTAGGAATTATATTTTAAACAGTTAATATATAATTTTATATATAATTATTTTTTTGTAATGATTTTATCTTTAAGGGCAGTGTAAATAAATTTATAAATCCACCTGCATCTTTATGATCATATAATTCACTATCTCCAAATGAAGATATAGATTCATCATATAAAGCATTTTCTGCAAATATACCAGCTGGTTTTATATTGCCTTTATATAGCTTTATCTTTACAGTTCCTGTTACATTTTCTTGTGTTTCTTCTATAAAAGCATCTATTGATTCTTTTAATTTGCTAAACCACATTCCGTTATATATAAGCTCTGAGTACTTATGAGCCATTACTTGCTTATAATGTATTGTATCTTTGTCTAGAGTAGCACTTTCTAATATGTTGTGAGCTTCATACAATATAGTACCACCTGGAGTTTCATATATTCCTCTTGATTTCATTCCCACTAATCTATTTTCTAATATGTCTATAACTCCTACCCCATGCTTTGCCCCTATATCATTTAATGTCTTTATTATTTCTACAGGAGAAAGTTGCTCATTATTTACTTTCTTTGGTTCTCCCTTTTCGAAATAAATCTCCACATATTCTGCTATATCAGATGCCTTCTCAATCGGCATACATTTTTTATATACTAACTCTTCTTTATGCTCATTCTTTAAATCTTCTATATCTCCACCTTCTGTTGATATATGAAATAAATTTGCATCTACAGAGTAAATTTTTTCTTTAGTTGCTACAACTTCTATATTATTTTCATTAGCATAGTCTATTGCATCTTCTCTAGATTTTATATCCCATAATCTCCATGGAGCTATAATTTTTATACTTGGATCAAGCGCTGATATTGATGCTTCAAATCTTACTTGATCATTTCCTTTTCCTGTACAACCATGGCATATATATTTTGCATTTTCTTTATGAGCTATTTCAACTAATCTTTTAGCAATTATAGGTCTAGCTAAAGATGTTCCAAGTAAATATTTATTTTCATATTTTACCTCAGACTTTATAGCTTTAAATATTGCTTGCGTTACAAATTCTTCACTTAAATCTTCTATATAAGCTTTAATGGCACCACTATTTAAAGCTTTTTCATAGATTTCATCCATATCTTCTTCTTGTCCTACATTTGCACATACTGCTATTACATCAATATCGTAATTTTCTTTTAACCACGGTATTATTATTGACGTATCTAATCCTCCAGAATACGCTAGTATAACTTTTTCTTTAATTTTCATTTTAAATTTCCTCCTAATGTGATTTAAGAAGGTATATTTTAATAGGCCTAAATAATCTATATCTTCTGACAATTTTGGGTATTAAAAAAGCCTCTTAGTAAAATACTAAGAGGCGAATTATCGCGGTACCACTCTAATTAATAAGTAAACTTATCATCTCGTATCTTTAAGGCAGATTAAACCAACTACTTTACTAATCAATAAAATGTTCAAATAGCCTTCTCCAAAGCTCTCTTCATTTAAACTTCTCTACTAAGCTTCCACCATCCTTAGCTCTCTATAAAATACATTTAAACTACTCTCTTCTTCACTGAATTTTAAGTATTTATATTGAGATTAATCCTAGCATACATTCAAACTCATGTCAACATATTTTTTTAAAATAGTATCCATGACCTTAAACTTAATATGTCTAGCTTTTAGTTATGATCTAATCTTAAACTTATTGAATCTTTTGTGTTTTAATTTTCTTCTCTTCTATTTTTTCTATAACTTTATCTATTAATAGCCCATTTAAAACTATAACTAATATAGAATATATACCCTTTCTAAGTCCAAATGTAAATCCTCCCATTATGGCAACAAATAAATCTACTATTAGAAGTGATATTCCTATATTAAACGTTGTATATTTATTTAAAATTTTAGCCAGTATATCTGTTCCTCCAGTAGATGCATTACTTGCAAAAACAATAGCTAAACCTATTGCAGTTACTAAAGTTCCCAATATTACAGCAGCTAATAAATTCGTAGTTAAAGCTGTTGACTTTAAAACTTTATCCATAAAATCTATTACTACAGATAACATAAAACTTGCATATATTGTTTTTAATCCAAAATCTCTACCTATTAAAATAAATGCTATTGAAAATAAAACTAAATTTCCTATAAATATTATAACTCCCATAGATAAATTCGGTAAATAATAATTTATTATAAGAGCTAACCCACTAAGTCCTCCAGCTGCTATATCGTTAGGTGCGAAAAAATACTGTATACCAACAGCAACTAAAATTACTCCTATAGTTACAATAATATATTCTTGTAGTTCTTTAATAAAATTTGATTTTTTCATATTTAAGACCTTCCTTCGTTGTCAAAGTTATTTTTAAATTCAATTATTAGAATATCAAATTTTTTATATTTTTCACAGAAAAAGTCTTCATATTTTGTATATTTTTTGTGAATATGACATGAGTTTAGTTAAACCAATTTAATCTAAAATGCTATCCTCTGTTATTATAGCTGTTATTTCCTCTAAAGTAGTAAACTTATAAAACTCATCATAATTAAATTTTTCTTTTTCCATTACTAGATAAGTTTTTAATGAGCATTCTATTATAGTTTTTTTCGTATCCCCATCTTCTAAGTTAATTGTACTTGCATGTCCAGTATCTTTATTAATTCCTCCTAATCCTATAAATGCTTTATCGTATGTAAATTTTCTAATATATCTATCTGCCGACGCTCCTATTATAGCTCCTATCTCCTTGTTAAGTTCTCCACCAATGCAAATAACTTTTATATTATTATTTATTCTTAATTCCAATACTATTTCTATCATGTTTGTTACAACTGTAACTTCTTTATTAGTGTTATTTAACTCTTTTGCAATTTCTAAGTTAATAGTTGAAACATCTAAAAATACTATATCTTTATTTTCAATTAGCTTAATTGCTTTTAATGCAATTATTTTTTTTTCTTGTGTATTTATATTTTTTCTTTCATCAATATTTTTAATATCTATATGTTTTTTTTGATCTATTGCTCCTCCATAAACTCTTATTAAATATCCTCTAGATTCTAATTCTTTTAAATCTTTTCTTATACAATCTTCCGTAACTTCAAATATTTTTGATAGCTCTTTAACTTTTACTCTTCCATTGGTTTTTATTATATCTACTATTTTTTCGTACCTTTCTTCTAAAAACAAATTGTTTCACCTCTTTTTATTGTTTTATATTATTTATTATTATTCTTTATTGATTCTTGTTGATAACTATATTATACTAAAAATATAATCATTATGATATAAAATAGCGTTATAAGTTAATTCTTAGCGTGATATTTTATATTGTAATGGTAGTATATATTAAAAAGCACTAATCTTAAAAGATTAGTGCTTTTTAATATATACTATGCTTTTTTAACAACACTAGATTTTAATTTCATAGCTCCGAAACCATCTATTTTACATTCTATATCATGCCCATCTGCTGCATCTGGAACTAAACGTATACTCTTTACTTTTGTTCCGATTTTTATAGAAGATGAACTTCCCTTTACTTTAAGATCTTTAACTACCGTTACAGAATCCCCATCATTTAATACATTTCCGTTTACATCTTTTATAACAACTTCTTCTTCATTAGAAGCTTCTACACTCCATTCATGTGCACATTCTGGACAAACTAAAAGACTTCCATCTTCATAAGTGTATTCCGAATTACATTTTGGGCAATTAGGTAAATTTTCCATATTTATTCCTCCGTTCATAGTTGCATTTCTAATTATTCATAGGTATATATAATATCATAGTCTTATCATATTTACAAATTACCATCCAATTTAGACGTAAAAAACGATATTTTTGGTTATTTCAAACGCATTTTCATTAGATTTCTTAATATACAAATCTATTTAAAGATATTATAAAAAATTACTACTAGTATTTAATTTCATGTATAAACTTTTTTATTTTATGTTTTTAATGTCATTTTTCGCATAACAATCATAGTCTATATTAAACAAAATAATAAAAAGGTGATTAAAATGAAAGGAATTAATTTAGAAGTAAATTTATCAGCTAATAAAAACAACTTAAATTTACACCCAGAAATAGCAGCTACACTTGCTAAATCAGTAAATAGGGATACTGTAAATTATGAAGAAACTTTTACCTATACAATAAATGCTTCATTTAATGGATTGGGAGATTTTGGGCCTATACTTGATGCCTATATAATTGATCTTATCCCTGAGGATGTAGAAATCGTCACTCTTCCTCCAAAAGGAGGAATAATCAAAGACATAACTACTACCTATGTTCCTGGAACTGGAACGTATATAAAATTTGACTTTGGACCTATAAATAATCTTGGAGTTGCTTATGTATTTGATTTGGAATGTAAATTTGCGTTGTCAGCACCTAATAATACATCTTTTACTAATCATATAGATTTAACTGTTACACAATCATCTATAGTGACTAATCTTTCTGCAGATGCTCCTCCGGTAAATCTAGTTGCTATCCCAGACTTTGTTTTAACTAAAGTTAAAAATCTTCCTACAATAAATCCTGGACCTAACAGTAGACTTGTATATGTAATAGACCTTAAAAACCAGGGAGATAGGGGTGCTTGTATAAACGATGTTGTAATTTCAGATTTATTACCACCTGGACTTTCAATAGATCCATCATTCCCTCCTGTTGGAGAAGATGTATCACCAGCTCCATTTCAAGATCCTAAATATGATCAAACATTAACTCCACCATTTAGTAATCCTGTTGTATTTAATTTGACTGGACTAGGTCCATATTGTGGTACAGATTATAGAATTACAATAACTACTATAGTTGATTCTAATATTACAGCTACTCAGCTTGATAACACGGTAAATTGGTCTATAAGTGGAGTTGCTCAGAATGAAGTTATTTTAACAACAAATGTTATAGGTTCAATATATGCTTCTTCTATAAATAAATCCGCTCCTCTTTATGGAACTGCAGTTGCCCCTAATAATATAATTAGTTATGGATTAAACTTTAAAAACACTGGAAATCAAGACTTATCAAATATTGAAGTTATAGATACTCTTCCTCCACAAGTTACTGCAAATAGATTATATACAGGAGTATATGGTATAAGTAGTATAGACTATCTACTTACAGGAACTCTTACAGTAGAGTATAGTACTGACAACCAGACAAACTGGACTCTTGCAGGAACGTTCAACCCAGCTATAGGTCAATGGATTTCTTTGCCTACGTCTCCACGAATAACAGATATTAGATTTACTTTCTCAAACTGGACATCAGGTGTAGGCCCATTAAGTATACCTAAGATAGATGGAATCATTGACACCGGTGCTGGAGGTTTAACTATAAACAATACTGCAATTATAAATTGGACTGAAGGTCCTGGACCTTATTCCGATTCAGATACTAAAGCTACGGTATTAAATGGTCAGGCAAGTCTAAGCTTACGAAAATCAAGAGTTGGTACTAATGCAGCAGTTATCCCTGGAAATGTAATCACTTACAGGTTAAATTTTAACTCTGGAAATTCTACGATAAATAATGCAGTTTTAACTGACTTACTACCTGACCAAGTAGACTATTTATCACCTTTAGGGACTGTAAATTCTACCTATTATAATTACTTTGCTGGAAATGGTGGTAGCTCTCAACCTATGAGTTATAACGTTAGCCTTACTCCAAACTACAATAATACAGGAAGAACTTTAGTAACATTTACTATTACTTCTCCAACTGTATTCCAACAAAATTCTAATATCTCAATAGATTTTAAAGTAATCGTTAAAGTAGGAGCCATTGGAACTATTTCAAATCAAGGAGCTTTATATGCATCAAATAATTCAGATCCTACAGTTCCAGCGACTAGTAATATAGTAAATACACAAATATCTTTTATTAATAGTTTAGCTTCTGATAAAAAAGTAAAAGGAGCTCTTGATAACGATTATACCGAATTCCCCGCTAAAGGAAAAACATATAGTGGTGGACCATTAGAATATAAACTAACACTTGATAATACTGGAAATCTTAGTCTTCAAGAACTAGAGGTAGTAGATATATTCCCTCATATCGGTGATACAGGAGTAATATTAACAGACGATCCTAGAGGCTCTCAATTTGACGTATTTCTTACAAATACACCAGATATAACTGTAACCAGTACAGACCCTACAATGCCAACTCCTACAGTTCAAATTCAATATTCAAAAAGTTATGATCCTGTAAGATTTGGGCCTACTAATAACATCATAGGTTCTGTAGATGATTGGAGTTCAACAGCTCCTTATCCAATTACCCAAGTAAAATCAATAAAACTTACTATTTCTGGTTCTCCATTAAAACCTGGTCAATCTATTATTGTTAAAATACAAGCGCAGGTTCCTGTAGGAGTACCAGCATTACTTCCACCTTTAGTTGCATGGAATAGTTTTGCTCTTAAAGGATCTTATATTAATCAATTTGGTGTTTTAACTAGTTTTCTACCAGTAGAACCTGAAAAAGTTGGTATTACAATAGAAGATCCTGTGTACCCTGGTCAAATTGGAAGTTTCACATGGCACGATGTTTACGAAAATGGTGTATTCTCTCCTTCAACTGATACAGGTTTGAATAATGTTACAGTTTATCTTTATGACGTAGACCCTACTATTAATCCTCAAGCTATACCTATCGCAACTGCAATTACTAATAACAATACTTTAGGTGAGCCTGGCTATTATTTATTCTCCAATTTACCTGTAAATAAAACTTATTATGTTAAATTCATTCCACCTTTAGGATTTGAATATACTATTCAAAATTTAGGTCCTAATGGAAGTAGACCAGATCCAAATACCGGCGTTGTAAAAAATATTACTCTTACAGATGAAAATCCTTCTGTATTAGATATTAATGCAGGGTTTATAGATGATATTTATCAAAGTACTCCAATAAGCCAATGTCTTTACATGTTAATTTGCCATGATAGAATAGAATTCATAGATACAGCTAACAGTTTTTTATATTTAACTATAGGAGGATACTCTATAGATAAATCTCGTATTGTTTATGAAAATTATTTTGGAAGTGTTGTTCCTGGTTATTACATTTATGTAAATGTATCTGTAGAATATCATATACATTATAATGATGAAGATTTATTTATACGATACAATATACCTTATGAGGTCAAACTGTTTATTCCTCAATATATAGCCGATGATACTTTATCTATTGAGGGTTCTATAAATAATGTTCAATATTATATTTGCAACTGCGGAAAAGCATTTTTAGTAATGTTTAATTTAAATATAGATATTAATTTTGAAAAAAGCTTACCTTAAATAATATATATTAATAAAAAAAGAACTATCACATGAGAAAATTCAAATTGCCATGTGTAAGTTCTTTTTTAATTAGTCTATTTAAATATATTGTAAAAATTTAATAATATTATAGCTAATAGTACACTATTAAAAATTTTTATTATTGATTTTTCAGAAACAGATTTATTTATCTTGTATCCAATAATCCCACCCATTATTCCTCCTATAAGCATAAAAGGTAGCATTTCTAGATTGTAACTAGAGAATCCTGTAGTTACTGCTATTGAAGTAATTTTAGCTCCTTGAGAAAAAAATATAACCAATATAGAATTTCTAGCAGCTTCATTAGCTGTCATAGAAAATAATACTGTAAATGCTGCTACGTTTATTGGGCCTCCTCCAATACCTAAAAATGCAGCTATAGTTCCTAAAAATAAGCCTACCAATCCAACAACTAAAACATTATTTATTTTATAAGATTTTATATTATCTTTGTTTCTCATATATAAAAATACTGTAAGCAATAATATTATCATCATTATACTTTGAGTTTTATTTATTGTGTTCATACTAACGCCTTTTGACAATATTATACTCATAATTTTTTGACCTATACTTCCTCCTAATATAGATCCTATTGCAATTACTATGGTGTTTTTAGGGTTTATCTTATCTTTTTTCTTTAATTGATAAAAAACAGTTACTATAGACATTATAAATATCGTTGAAGATGATAATAAATTTATCGTCGGAAGTGTGTAATCCCCTAATAAATCCAAGACAGGTTTTATTATTACACCTCCACCAAGTCCCGCTGAAGACCCTACTATAGTTGAAAAAAGCGCTACTAAAAAATAAATGATTTCCATCTTTTCACTCCTGTGCTATATATTTATCATATAAACATAATTAAGTATTTTATAACCTATATTTTAAGTAATTGAAAATACGTTAATTATTTTTACCTTAATAGAGATTTATTATTAAATATAATAGCTTATTATTTGATGATATCCAAAGGTAATTTTTTCTTGTTTTTATACTTCAGTTAATGTCTCCAATACCTTCACCGTTACTCAAAATTCTTTTTCCAACTCAAAACATAGTAATTGATATAACTAAATTCAATAAATTATACATATTTTTTTAGTAATTGTAATTTCCATAAACGTAAAAAACCTGTATTACTATTAAACAATACAGGTTTTCATTCTATAGTTTTCTAAATTTATGTTGAGGTCTACCCACTTTTCCATACTCAACTAATTTCTCTAATTGTCCTTCTTTTTCCATATATTCTAAGTATCTTCTTACTGTTACTCTAGCAACTTTTATTTTTTCTGATAACTCTTCAGATGTAAAATATTCATTATCTATTTTTTCGATTTCTTTCCATATTGACTTGTACGTATATTTATTAAATCCTTTTGCAAGACCTTCCTCTTTTTGAATTCCATTTACATTTATAATTAATTTATCTAATTCACTTTGTTCAATTTCACATAATTTATTAAACTCATAATATCTTTCTTTAAATTGATTCAGTGAATCCTTGAATCTATCAAAATTAAATGGTTTTATCAAATAATCTATTGCTCCATACCTAAAGGCTTCTTGTACTCTTTCTATAGTTTTATCTGCGGTAATTAATATTACATCAACTTCAATTTCTTCACTTCTTAACCATTTCAAAAAATCTATTCCATTTTCGTTAGGCAAAAAAACATCTAGCAAAATCAAATCCGGATTTTTCTTAATAATATAATTTTTAGCTTCAGTAAGGTTCCCTACTGCTTTATATAACTTAAATCCATCTACCCTTTTTAAAAATTTTGAATTTATTTCTCGTACCATTGGATCATCTTCAATTATCATTACTTCAATCAAACTACTCACCCCTCCCCATAGGTATAGTAACATCCCATCTAACACCTTTATCTACTTTAAGTTCAATCTTACCGTTAACTCTTTCTATTATTTCTTTTACTATATACATTCCATGACCTCTTTGACCTTCTTTAGTTGTAAACCCTTGGTCATAAATTTTATCTATATATTCTTCTTTAATTCCAGGTCCATTATCATTAACTTTTATTTTAATAAATTCGTCTTGTTGAATAATTTTTATATAAACTTCTCCACTTCCATCATTATCAACTGCATCTAAAGAATTTTCAATTAAATTTCCTACAATTGATACTATCTCCTCTGAAGTCATAAATTGAGGTAAATTGTTAATATTAGAATTTTCATCTATATTAAATTTAACCCTACATTCTTCAGCTTTGTTATACTTTGAAAACAATATTGCTGATAATGATGGATCTTTTATTTTTTTAGTTAAAATACTACTTATATTATTCCTACTTTTAGCTACATTAGATATAAACTGTAATGCTTCATCATACTCCTCTAACTGTATTAGACCAGATATAGTATGAAGCTTATTCATAAATTCATGATTTTGAGCCCTTAAAGACCATGCCATTTTTTTTACACCTGTAAGTTCTTCAGCTAATCTAGTAACTTCTGTTTTATCCCTAAAAGTGGCAATGGCTCCTACAATCTTTCCTCTATCATTTATAGGAATTTTATTAGTCATTATCACAGTATTATTTATTCTTTGTTCTTTTTCAAATTCTGATTTACCTTCTTCCAGTACTTTACCCAAGTTGGTAGTAGGAAAAACATCCTCTATATTTTTTCCTATAATACTATTTTTGTTCATTTGATCTTCATAGTGTAATATGTTTAATGCTGAATCATTTACAAGAGTAATCTTACCTTTATTATCAATAGCTATTAGGCCTTCATAAATTGCATCTAAAATCCCTATCTTTTCATTATAAAGATTTGTTATTTCATCTGGTTCAAGTCCTAATAAAGTATTTTTTATATTGTTGGATAAAATAAATGCTCCAGCTATTCCTACACCTAAACTCCCTAATGAAATTAATATTATGTATAGTATTGCTATATGTTCAGATTGTTTAATGCTTTGTGTAAGTGTTCCTACACAAACAAATCCTATCTCTTCAGTTTTTTCTGTATTATATATTGGCACAAAAGCTCTTAAAGATTTTCCTAACGTACCGGTAGCTTCAGATATATAGATATCTCCTTCTTTTACTACCCTATTTTCATCTCCTCCTACAAATTTTTTACCTATCATATTTGGATTAGGATGAGAATACCTAGTTCCTTCATTATCAACTACAATTATATATTCAATTTCATCTAAGCTTTTAAGTTGATTATTAATATAAGATCCTATAATTTTATCTGGGTCTTTTTTACTAAGTGCATCTATTACTTCACTAGAATTAGCTACCATTTCAGCTACATTCATAACATTAGTCTTCGAGGTGCTTTTAATATTTTTAGTCATCCATGATGCTACAAAAACAATAATTATAGATATTGAAATAAAAACCACAGTAATAATTAGTATAGTAAGCTTTGTATGTAATTTCATCTTTTTTTTCAAATGTATCACCTCGACTTTAATTTTAGAAATTAAAAACACGGAATTATAAGAAACTCTTAATAAATAGAAGTTTTAATATAGGCATAGATGCTTCAATCCTATTATATAGCACTTCTTTCATTATTGTCTCTCATTTTTTCCGTGTATTAGCTATCGTTAATTATATAATTCTTAAATTTGTAAAAATCTACTTTGTCATGAAATAACTTTATTGTTTAATTCTTTCATTTTTCTATTCTTAATTAGCTTAAATGTATAAGATACAATAAATGGACAAACTATAGCGGATACTACACATGCTGCTGCAACTTGTGCTGTAGCAACTGCTGCAATAGATACTACAGTAGGGTCTATAGCTGCAACTGCTGCTGGAGTAGCAACCGCATTTCCTGCAGTCGATCCTGTCGCTAACCCGATTATTGGTTCCTCTTTAAATAATTTCAATAATATATAAGCTCCTATGCCTGTTAATGAAGCTATTACTCCTAAAATTATACCTGGTATACCAGCTTGTACAATAGTTGATAAGTCCATACCTGCTCCTAAAGGAAATGAGAAAAACGGAATTAACAGTAACTTACTACTCCCTAGAAAAGCTCTCATATCAGAATCAATATTTCCTAAAATCATACCTATTAATATAGGAATCATAACTGCTACAAGTGACATTATTGGAATTTGAGCAAGTCCTGATGCCCCTAATGCAACTAGTGTGAAAAATGGTCCATCTTTTAATGATAATATGGCATACGCACCTACATCAGTTTCATCTCCATATTGTGAAGCAAGAGATGCATATAATCCTCCGTTACAATTTGTTAATGCTGCAAGAATTGCTAGTGGTGATAATCCTAATACCCCTGCTGCTCCAAAAACTTTTCCTACAAATATTCCGATTCCAGCTCCTACTATAAATTTTCCAGTTATTAATATTGCACCTTTTTTTAGTGCTTTTGGAGCTAATTTAAAGTTAATTTGCGATCCAATTAAAAACATAAAACAAGCTAGAATTGTTGAAGATGCTTTTGGTCCAAATAATGCAGTTGTAAATCCTCCAATTTCTAAAAACTGAGGGAAAAATGTATTGACTAATACCCCTAGAAAAAGAGGAACAACCATCATACCACCTGGAATTTTATCAA
Organism: Paraclostridium ghonii; assembly: GCF_023653455.1. Classification (GTDB taxonomy): domain Bacteria; phylum Bacillota; class Clostridia; order Peptostreptococcales; family Peptostreptococcaceae; genus Paraclostridium; species Paraclostridium ghonii. The sequence goes on along the minus strand of NZ_JAKEDR010000009.1, from coordinate 1,521 downwards.
TCGTTTTCTTTATTGGTATTTGCATGTTTATTTCCTCCTAATTATTTTTTCTTGCTACGCCACTTTCTATTGCAGCCTTTTTTATCGCTTGTGCTACATTGTTTGCAACGTTTTTATCTAGTGCATATGGAATTACATTATTCTCATTTAATTCTTCATCTTTTATCATAGAAGCTATAGCATAAGCTGCTGCTATTTTCATTTCCTCGTTTATTTCTTTTGCTCTAACATCTAAAGCCCCTCTAAATATTCCTGGGAAAGCTAAAACGTTGTTAACTTGATTTGGGAAATCCGAACGCCCTGTACCTATTACTCTCGCTCCTGCTTCTTTTGCCTCATCTGGCATAATTTCTGGAGTTGGATTTGCCATTGCAAAGAATATAGAGTCTTTATTCATAGTTTTTACCATATCCTTTGATACAATCCCTGGAGCTGATACTCCTATAAATACATCTGCTCCTACTAATGCATCTGCTAAACTTCCTTTAACATTATTTAAATTAGTAACTTTAGCTAATTCAAGTTTAGCTTCATCTATATCTTTCATGTCCTTATAAAGGATACCTACTTTATCACAAACAATTAAATTTTTAACCCCAGAAGATAATAATAATTTTGTTATAGCTGTCCCTGCTGCTCCAGCCCCATTAACAACCACTTTAATATCTTCCATATTTTTCTTAACTACTTTTAAAGCATTTATAAGTCCTGCTAAAACAACTATTGCTGTTCCATGTTGATCATCATGAAAAACAGGTATATCAAGTTCTTTTTTTAATCTTTCTTCTATTTCAAAGCATCTAGGTGCTGAAATATCTTCTAAGTTAATTCCTCCAAACCCAGGAGATATAAGCTTTATAGTATTTACTATTTCATCTACATTATTTGTATCTAGACAAATTGGTAAAGAATCTACTCCTGCAAACTCTTTAAATAATATCGCTTTCCCTTCCATTACAGGAAGCCCAGCTTTTGGACCTATATCTCCTAATCCTAAAACTGCACTACCATCTGTTACTACAGCAACTAAATTACCTTTAGATGTATATTTGTATACGTTTTCCTCATCTTCATGAATTTTTCTACAAGGCTCTGCAACTCCAGGAGTATAAGCTAAACTTAAATCCTCTCTTGTCTCAACTTTTATCTTACTTACAACTTCAATCTTTCCAACTTTTTCTTCATGTAATTTTAAACTTTCTTCAAAATAATTCATCTATGTCACCCTTCCCTTTTAAAATCAATTTTCTATGATTTAATAATATCAATAGTCCAAATGTATTGAAATATTTCGAAAATTTAAAATAAATTTTGGTCATAAAGTTTTTTTTGACATATTCTTAACAACAAAGTTTAAAGTATAAAAATGCTAATTATAAAATAACAACAATTTTAAAGTAATTTGGAAATAAATAATAAAACGATATAACTTAATACGAATTTGTTAATAATTAATTAGTAATAAACATAATTCTTAAAACAAAATACTTATTTTAATTTAAAATTTAATACATATTATTG
>NZ_JAKEDR010000089.1 GCF_023653455.1 Paraclostridium ghonii | reverse complement strand
CTTATAAATGAACTATAAAAAATACCTATCAGAATTGATAGGTATTTTTTATAGTTGTATTCCCTTCATTTTTTTATAGTAAAAAATAAATGAATATAATCCAGGAATTATAATCCAAGATAAAACACAAATAGTTGAAACTGTTTCTATCTTAAAGAAAAATGAAGCAATAAACATTATTATCGCAATAGGAAATGATGTATATCCTAAAATTTTATGTGCTAATTTCCAGGTATCTTCATCCCTTATAGTCCAAGGAAGTCTTAATCCTAAATATCTATTAAATGGTATTTTAGGTGCATAATTTCCAAAAACCATGATAAATAAAGAAGCTAATGTTATTGCAACCATATTATTATGTTTCAAATTTAGTAAATTTTTAGTTGATGGTAATATTGATAATATATAACAAGTTACAAATATAATTATTCCCAATCTATTTAGAAATCTCATAGTCTTAATTTTAGGATTTTCTTCTGATAAATTAGATATGGCTGGTGCTTTTATATCTACTATAACTAAAGAAATAATAGCAATGATTATTACAATAGAAAATTTAAAATCAGTATCAGGAATTATAGTTCCTGCAATTACTATTATTAATGATGCTATTAAAAGTACTATTCTTGTAATATCAAATTTTTTCACACAAACATCCCCTTTTTGTTATTTTTGAAATATATCTAAAAAATTACCTAAGACCTCTTGAATTACAGAAGTGTTTATAGAGTAAATAACAAATTGCCCCTTTTTTTCAGAACTTATAAGTTCTGCATCTCTTAAAATATCCAAATGTTTAGATATAGATGGCTTTGACATCTCAAAATGTTTAGATATCTCCCCTGCACTTAAATCTTGTTTATTTAAAAGTTTCAAAATTTCTCTTCTAGTTTCATCACTTAAAGCTTTAAATACCTTTCCCATGAATGCATTCCTTTCTTTATATATTTAGCTAATTAGTTAAATATCTATATTTTTATTATAGTCCTCTTAATTTTTAATTGCAACACATATTAATTTATATATATATAATCCCAATTACAATTTAAAAGGAATATCACATTAAACAATGTATGATATCCCTTTAGCCTTAATACTTATAAAAACTGTAATTATATTTTTATAATTTAGTAAATGAATCTAGCGATTACAATCTACATCATTATTCCTTTCCTACATAGTTTAAATTAACTATGGTAAGTCCATGTTGAGGTTCTTTCTCACTTTTATCAATAGTAAACTTATCATTTTTACCAGGAATAATTTCTAAAACATTACCTTTAAAATCTTTTTCATTAAAATTCATACCAAATCCTTCTATATATTTCTTTCCATATAAATAACAAACTACATTATCATCTTTCATAAATATAACTTGATTAAAATCTTCAGCCTCTGATTCTCCAATATTTAAAAGCTTATGTCCAATAGTTTTATAGATTTCTTCTCTTGGAGTCCCTATCTTAAATGCATATGCCTTATCCCATTCAAAAGGTTTTAAGTTTGATATACTCGTTTCTTTTACATCATCACTTATATCAGTAATTTTAGTATCTAAATTATATTCATTATTAGATATATCTTCTAATTCTTTCTTACTTTTTTCAAATTGTACTATATCACTAGACTTATTTATAACTTCCCATTTATCTTTTTTCTTTTCTAACTTTAAATTTATCTTTGAAATACATTCTCCATGCTTACCAGGTTCTGTTACTATAACATCTTTTCCTGACTTATTTTTATAATCATGTTGTTTAATTTGATCATGGTTATGCCCTGCTACAATTGCATCTATCCCATCAACTTGTGTAGCTAAATCTTGTATTCTATTTCCTGGATGTCTTGGCTTTTTAGGCTTTTCCCCAGTATGTGCAACAGCTACTACAATATCAGCTTTATCTTTTTCTTTCATAACCTTAACCCATTTTTTAGCATCTTCTACTAAATCATTCATATATAGTTCTTGGTTATATCCTTGCATATCTTTTAAATCTCCATCATCTTCTCCAACTTCTTTTATAGTGAGTCCTAAAATTCCTAATTTAACAGTCCCTTCTGAAGTCTTCAACTCTTTTATAACATATGGTTTTATATAGCTATCTCCATTTTTTTTATATGTATTTGCTGATAAAATATCTATCTTTTGTTTTTCAAAACTAGATATCATGTTGTCTAAAGTATCTTTAGAATTACATACAAATTCATGATTTCCAAGAACTACTGCATCATACCCAATATCCTTCATTTCTTTTGCTATAGGTACTTCCATATACTTTTTAGAATAGTTATTCTCCCTCATTTTATCTAGATATTTATTCATATCATCCGATACTCCAAATCCAAAGTCAAAGAAATCTCCTGCATCTACTAAAGTAACATTCTCATCTTTCTTTTTTTCATTTTTAACATAATCATTCAACTCATATGGTAAAGTTCCATGTAAATCAGTAGTCGCTAATACACTTATATTTGTTGTTTTAGTAGAAGTGCATCCAGCTATTAATATTGTAGCCGTTCCTATAATTGTACATATTAATTTTTTATTCATAAAATATATTGTCCCTTTCTTCATCTTGTCTATATAAATAGCATTAAATATTAATTATTTATTTTTAAAATTATCTACTCTCTCAAACCTATCTACAGGTTATAACCTTAAATAAAGGATGCCGTATTTTAATGACATACTTTCTAAAATATATAAAGCAAATAGCGAATGTGTTGTATATAGTACATGCCGAAACGTTAAAGCCGCTCTTTTTAGGCTTTAGTGAAGGAAATGTTCTATATACAACTTCAAGCCTAATATATGCTAATTAGATGTATAGACAAATTTAATTCCCGAAGTATTAGTATTTGGATTATCCTTTCCTTTTTCCATTATGAAACAATCATTTTTATCAGGTGCAATAGTTAAGACTTCATCTTTAAAATCTGATTCTTTAAAATCAAAGCTCCAAGGTTCCCAGCCGTTATTTCCACTCAAGCATAAAGCAACTTCATTTCCATTCATAAATACCAACTGTGGGTTATTACTTTCAGCAATGTTTAAAAACTTATATCCTACAGTGTCATAAATTTTATCTCTTGACGTTTTTGGACTAAATACATATAATTTATCCCATTTAAACTTCATTATCTTCCCAAAGCTTATCTTTTCACCTAACTTATCTTCTCTAGGACAAGAAGAAATAAATTCACTTAGATTATCACTCATTTGACTTAAAGCTTTTTTACTTTTTTCAAATTGAACTATATCACTAGACTTATTTATAACTTCCCATTTATCGTTATTCTTTTCTAACTTTAAATTTATCTTTGAAATGCATTCTCCATGCTTACCAGGTTCTGTTACTATAACATCTTTTCCTGACTTATTTTTATAATCATGTTGTTTAATTTGATCATGATTATGTCCTGCTACAATTGCATCTATGCCATCAACTTGTGTAGCTAAGTCTTGTATTCTATTTCCTGGATTTCTTGGCTTTTTAGGTTTTTCTCCAGTATGAGCAACAGCTACTATAACATCAGCTTTATCTTTTTCTTTCATAACTTTAACCCACTTTTTAGCATCTTCTACTAAATCGTTCATATAAAGTTCTCCCTTGAAACCTTCTTGATCTTTAAGCTCTAAAGAATCTACTTTTACTAATTTCTCTCCATCCCACTTTTTACTTTCGCCAACTTCTTTTATAGTAAGACCAAGTATTCCTACTTTTACAGTCCCCTGTGGAGTTTCTATTTTCTTTATAACGTAAGGTTTTGTATAGCTTTCTCCATTTTTCTTATATGTATTTGCTGATAATACATCTATTTTTTGTTTTTTAAAGCTAGATATAATATTGTCTAGCTCTTGTTTATCCCCTATAAATTCATGATTTCCAAGAGTGACAGTCTCATATCCAATATCTTTCATTTCTTTTGCTATATGTATATCTCCATTTTGTGCTTTATTATTTTGAAAACTCTCTCGTCTTTGATCAAAAAATTTTAACATATCCCCAGATGTCCCAAATTCACTATCATAAAAATCACCTGCATCTACTAAAGTAATGTTTTTATCTTTCTTTTTTTCATTTACTACATACTCACTTAGTTCATTTGTTAACACTCCATGTAAATCTGTAGTTGCTAGTATATTTACATCTACACTTTTAGTAGATGTACATCCTGATATTAATAACATACTTGTTACTAATACTACTCCAAATAATTTCTTTTTCATAATGCCCCCCTTAATTTGTCATTTTTTACCAAACTTATTGAATATTCGCCATATTTCCTTGATAACCTTTTAACTTAATTTTCTAACAATTTAACATAAAAAATAAACTGCACATGAAGAGGTAATTTTATTTCATGTACAGTTCTTATTTCATTATCAATATTTTTAGATATAGTTTTTGATGAATTAAATTATCTAACAAACCTATTTTTTATTAATTTTCAACGTGTGATACATCTGCTTCTAATATAAATTTATAGTTACCTTCATTGAATTCTAATATTGTTACACACGTATTCTTTATATATGGAGGATTCCAAAAATCCTTTAGTTCATATTTTTTGATAATTGAATATATAGCTTTTATAATTATTGAATGTGTAACTAATAATATATCTTCACCCTTATTTTGATTTGTAATGTCATTTAAAGTAATTTTAACTCTTTTTATAAGTTCTTCAAAAGTTTCTCCACCTGTTGATGTATATAGGTGAGGTTCGTTCCAAAACTTATAGTACTCATTTTCATATTCTCTTGCAACATCATCACTATACATACCTTCCCATATGCCAAAATTCATTTCTTTTAAGTTTTCATATGTTCCTATAGGTATATCTCTATTTCCTTTTATAAGTAGTGCTGTATCATATGCTCTTGTTAGTGGGCTAGTATATATATAATCTATTTTAATATCTTTTAATCTATTGCCTAGATTTAAAGCTTCTTTCTTCCCTTGTTCTGTTAAATTTGAATCTTTACATCCTTGCATTTTACCTTTTACATTCCAGTCTGTTTCTCCATGCCTCGTTATGTATACTTTCAAACTTTATACCTCCTAAAGATTATCTATCTTAATTTGTTTAAACTTTACTTTCTAATTTCCTTCGATAAATCTTAGTTTAATTTTTCATAATAAAAATATAGTGTATAATCTAATAAAACGTTAAAACCGCTCTTTTTAGGCTTTAGTGAAGGAATGCACTATATAAAACTCCAAACCCCATATATTAATTGGATACATAACATAACTTAGTACCCACCATATTAGTTATTGGATTATTTTTTCCTTTTTCTATTCTAAAACAATCATTCTTATCAGATCTAATAGTTAAAACACCATCTTTAAAATCTGATTCTTTAAAATCAAAGCTATATGGATCCCCTTTTTCATTTCCACTCAAGTATAAAACAACTTCATTTCCATTCATAAATACCAACTGTGGTTCATCACTTTCAGCAATATTTAAGAACTTATATCCTACTGTATTATAAATTTTTTCTCTTGATGTTTTTGGACTAAATACATATAATTTATTCCATTTAAACTTAAGTATTTTGCCAAAACTTATTTTTTCACCTAACTTACCTTCTTGTTCAAATATAGGACCTCCAAACTTTCCTATATTATCACACATTTGACTTAAAGCTTTTTTGCTTTTTTCAAATTGAACTATATCACTAGACTTATTTATAACTTCCCATTTATCTTTATTCTTTTCTAACTTTAAATTTATTTTTGAAATACATTCTCCATGCTTGCCAGGTTCTGTTACTATAACATTTTCACCTGACTTATTTTTATAATCATGTTGTTTAATTTGATCATGATTATGCCCTGCAACAATTGCATCTATACCATCAACTTGTGTAGCTAAATCTTGTATTCTATTGCCTGGATTTCTTGGCTTTTTAGGTTTTTCCCCCGTATGAGCAACAGCTACTACAACATCAGCTTTATCTTTTTCTTTCATAACTTTAACCCACTTTTTAGCATCTTCTACTAAATCGTTCATATAAAGTTCTCCATTATATCCTTCTTTATCTTTAAGCTCTAAAGAATCTACTTTTACTAATTTCTCTCCATCCCACTTTTTACTTTAGCCAACTTCTTTTATAGTAAGACCAAGTATGCCTACTTTTACAGTCCCTTGTGGAGTTTCTATTTCCTTTATGACATAAGGTTTTATATAACTATCTCCATCTTTCTTATATGTATTTGCTGATAAAACACTTATTCCCTGATTTTCAAAGCTAGTTATCATATTATCTAATAGTTGCTTATTTCCTACAAACTCATGATTCCCAAGAGTTACAGTATCATATCCAATATCTTTCATTTCTTTTGCTAATGGTACTTCTCTATATTGTATATTGTTATTTTTATAATCTTCATATACTTGATCCCTGAATTTCAACATATCTCCAGATACCCCAAATTCACTATCATAAAAATCCCCTGCATCTACTAAAGTAATATTTTTATCTTTCTTTTTTTCATTTGCTACATACTCACTTAATTCATTTGGAAGCACTCCATGTAAATCTGTAGTTGCTAATATATTTACATCTGTAGTTTTAATAGATGTACATCCAGCTATTAATATTGTAGCTACCCCTATAATTGTACATATTAATTTTTTATTCATAAAATATTGTGTCCCTTCCCTTATCTTAAATACCTAAATATCAAATAATATATAAACCCCAATAAAATATAATATGAAAATATTTTTTAAAATCGAAGTAGTTGTATATAACACATGACGAAACGTTAAAGCCGCTCTTTTTAGGCTTTAGTGGAGGAATGTGTTATATACAACTACTTCTACACCCCAGTATGAGATTTAATATTTTAAGCTTCTCTGTATATTAGTTTTTTTCTAAATCTAAGTTTAAATCTTATTAGTAATGCTATATAAATAATAAAAGAAGCTATTCCTATACAAAATGAACATCCAAAAATAATGGAACTTGTTAATATAGGCCTGTAATCTATTCCAACGTCAAATCCTACACTTTTTGCTTTCGAAGTAAACCCTACAGAATTCCAACCTCTCCTAGTAAGTTTATTCGTTTGATTATCTTTATCTGTATATCTATATATAGATTTCTCACCTGGATTTGTATATATGTTTAAATATTTTACATACTTGAATTCTTTAGTTTTAAGTAGATCTTTTAGTCCTTCCTCATATACTTTTGGGTTATATAAATCTTTTTTTATTTCTATATATTTTAGTTCACCAGCTAAATTTTCTTCTATAAAGCTAATATTATTCCTCATTTTTTCGCTAAATAACATAGTTGTTAATCCTAAAATCAAAGACAATATAGCTGTATTTTTAAATATATTTATCATTCTTTTATTTAACTTTTCATTGAAAGCTTTACTCTCTTTAAGCGATTTATGTAAGTCTTTTAACATTTCAGTTCCACCATCAAATTGTTTTATAGCTTCATTTTGTGCATCTTCCTTACTATAGCCTTGAGAAATAAAATCTTCACTTGATGTAATCAAATGTTCCCTTAACTCTTCTTTTAACTCTTTTACTTCCTTACTTTTATCATTTTTATATAATGATATTAAATACTCATCAATAATTTTCATATACTATTTTCTCCCCTTTAAAAATTGATTCATTATATTTTGAACAAAGTTCCATTCTTGTATTTTTATATCTAAAGCATTTCTTCCTTCATTCGTTATGTTATAATACTTTCTTCTACTTCCTGCCCCTTGTTCATTTCCCCAGTAAGATTTTATTAAACCTTTTGATTCTAATCTTTTAAGAGACACGTACATAGTCCCATCTTTTAATTCAAATGTAGTTTTATCCCTAACAATTTTGGCTATTTCATAGCCATAAGAATCTTTTTCATCTAAAATAGATAAAATTAATGTATCTATATGCCCTTTTAAAACTTCTTTATTTAACTCCATAAATTCACCTCCGTTCATAGACTACCTCACTTTACGATGTAGTTACATAAATATATTAATTCATAATACCTCGTATTACAAGTGTTAATTTTAAAATAAAAATGAGAAAAGGACTAAATATAACTTTATCAAGCGTTAAAACCACATGTTATGATTTAACGTAGTAATGTTATATTTAGTCCTTTTTATCCTTTTAACTATATATTTGCTTGTTCTCTTAAAGGTTTAGCTTTATCAGTTCTTTCCCATGGTAAATCTAAATCAGTTCTACCAAAATGTCCATAAGCTGCAACATTTTTATACATTGGCTTTCTTAAGTCTAAGTCTCTTATTATTGCTCCTGGTCTTAAGTCAAAGTTTTTGTTAACTAAATCAACAAGTATTTCTTCACTAACTTTTCCAGTTCCAAATGTATCTATAAATACAGATAGTGGCCTAGCAACACCTATAGCATAAGCTAATTCTATTTCACATTTATCTGCAAGTCCTGCAGCTACTATATTTTTAGCAACATATCTTGCAGCGTATGCAGCAGATCTATCAACTTTTGTAGGATCTTTTCCTGAGAAAGCTCCTCCTCCATGTCTTGAGTATCCACCGTAAGTATCTATTATTATCTTTCTTCCAGTAAGACCTGTATCTCCTTGAGGTCCACCTATAACGAATCTTCCTGTTGGATTTATATATATCTTAGTTTCTTCATCTAAAAGAGCTTCTGGTATAACAAATTTTATAACTTTTTCTATTAAATCTCTTCTTATAGTTTCGTTATCTACATCTTCGCTATGTTGAGTAGATATTAGTACTGTATGAACTCTAACTGCTTTATTCCCGTCATATTCAACAGTAACTTGAGTTTTTCCATCTGGTCTTAAGTATTCTAATTCTCCACTTTTTCTAACTTCTGTTAATCTTTTTGATAATTTATGAGCAAGAGATATTGGAAGAGGCATTAATTCCTCTGTTTCATTACATGCAAAACCAAACATTATACCTTGATCTCCAGCCCCTATTTTTTCTATTTCATCTTCAGTTAGTTCTCCACTTCTATTTTCTAAAGCTTCATCAACTCCCATAGCAATATCTCCTGATTGCTCATCTATAGAAGTTATAACTGCACAAGTATCTCCATCAAATCCAAATTTAGCTCTAGTATAACCTATTTCTTTTACTGTTTCTCTAACTAATTTAGGAATATCAACATAAGTATTCGTACTTATTTCTCCCGCAACTAGTACTAAACCTGTTGTAACTGTTGTTTCACAAGCAACTCTAGCTTGTGGGTCTTTTGTTAAAAGTGCATCTAATATAGAATCTGATATTTGATCACATATTTTATCTGGATGCCCTTCTGTAACTGACTCTGATGTAAATAAATGTCTTGACATTTAATTTTCCTCCTAAATTTACTTATTTTATTTTATCGCTCACTACAAGTGCTAATTCTCTTAATATTTTACATGCTGTAACTGTCGAAACATTAGTATTATCATAATCCGGACTAAGTTCTACAATATCTAATCCAACTAAATTTATATTTGAATTTTTAAGTATCTTAAATACATTTTCAAACTCTTTATAAGTTACCCCTCCAGGCTCTGGAGTTCCAGTCCCAGGGAAAATAGATGGATCTAAAACATCTAAATCAATAGTTAAATACACATTTTTACTTTCTAATTTATTGACTATTTCTTCAAAAGTATTTATTGTATGAGTTTCCATATATGTGTGATTATGCTTTAGTGCAAACTCAAATTCTTCTTTAGTTCCAGATCTTATACCAAATTGAAATATTTTATTATCTCCAATAATATCCCATATACGTTTTATAACTGTTGCATGTGAATTTTTATTATTATTATACTCGTCTCTTAAATCTGTATGCGCATCAAAATGAAGCACATATAAATCATTGTATTTTTCATGTACTGCTTTAAATGCAGGCAGTGTAACTAAATGTTCTCCACCTATCATAAAAGGTACTTTGTTATCTTTTATAATACATTTTGTACCTTCATATATTTCATTTAAAACTATATCTGTATTTCCTATGCTAAGTTCTAAATCTCCAATATCACAAATTTTATAATCATCCATATCTAAGTTAAGTATAGGACTATAAGTTTCTAATCCATAAAACTCTGGTCTCATTGAAGATGATGCAAATCTAGTTCCCGGTCTATTTGAAGTAGTTCCATCAAATCCTGCTCCAAATACAACTAATTTACTTTCTTCATAAGAATCATCCATACTCATAAAAGTTGGTGTGTTGTAAAATTTATTTTTCATTTAACATCTCCACTACATATTGAGGTAACATAAATGCCCCAGTATGTATATTGCTGTTGTAGTATTTAGTCTTTAAATTTAATTTTTGCCAAGCTTCTTTGTTTTGGTCTTTTATTGGATCATATTTTTTAGATGCAAATCCAAATAACCAATGCCCTGATGGATAAGTAGGTATGTGAGCTTGGTAAACCTTAGCTATAGGGAATAAGTTAGTTATTTTTTCATTAGCTCTTTTCATTTCTTTAGCATTAAAATCAAAGTATGGACTTTCATTTTGATTTACAAGTATTCCTTCGTCACTTAATACTCTATAACAATCCTTATAGAAATCTATAGAAAATAATCCTTCTCCTGGTCCTATAGGGTCAGTTGAATCTACGATTATTAAATCATATGCCTTATCTTTAGAGTTCTTAACAAAAGCAACTCCGTCTTCAAAGTATAAGTTAACTCTAGAATCATCTAATTTGCAAGCACATATATCTATATGCTCTCTTGATGCATCAACTACCATTTTATCTATTTCAACCATATCAATCTTTTCTATTTGAGGGTATCGAGTTAATTCTCTTACAGTTCCTCCATCTCCTCCACCTATAACTAACACATTTTTTATGTTCATATTAGTTGCCATAGGAACATGAACTATCATATCGTGGTATATGAATTCATCTTTGTAATTCACCATCATAAGTCCATCTAGAGTTAAAAACTTTCCAAATTCCTTACTTTCAAATACATCCACTCTTTGAAAATCTGATTGATCGCTAAATAAGTGCTTATCTACTTTTATTGAGAAACGAACATTATCTGTCCATTCTTCTGTATACCAAAGTTCCATAAATTAGACCTCCGAATTTTGAATTTAATTTTATATTTTATTTTTATTTATTTTTATTTTTATTTATTTTAATTGTCAGTTTTTTGACCATTTTTTATTTATATGTTATAATTTATTTCGAATTTAATTTTTTATTTTTATATTTATTTAGGTGATTATTGTTTATATAGCTTCTTGTTCGTCTTGTGGCTTATGAGTAATATTGCCTAAATCTTTTTTTGCAAATTTTTGTATCTTTGATGTTAACCCTCTAGGTATTTCTGTCGATTCACTTCTTTCAGCTTTTAATAACTCTTCTAGCATTTCAAAACTTTTCCAAGGATCTATGTCTCCACAAGTAAAGAAATCTGCTGATGCATATCCATACTCTGGCCATGTATGTATCGTTAAGTGAGATTCTGCTATTATTACAGCTCCTGATACTCCCCATGGGTTAAAGTGGTGAAATACTGAATCAACTATAGTTGCCTTTGCATTTAGTGCCGAATCATTCATATATTTTTCTATAAGTTTTGGATCTCTAAGTATATCTTCATCACAGTTATAGTACTCAACTAATATATGTCTTCCCAAAGTTTCAAATTTCATATTTGTCACTCTCCTTATTAAGTTTTTTAATTTAATTTTTTATAACTAATATATAGTTTAAATTTTTATCTTTCATATCACTTAAGTATGCATTATTTTCTTTTAACAATTTTATATAATCTATAATTTCTTTTGTAATCATTTCTCCAGGAGTTACAATTGGAATACCTGGTGGATAAGCCATTATAGATTCTCCAGAAATTCTTCCAATACAATTATCAATTAAAACCATTTCCTTTTCTTTATAAAAAGCATCTCTTGGTTTTAACTTTAATATTGGGGTTATTTGCTTTATATCTATAGCTTTTATTTTTTCTGGTTTTTTATAAATTCTCGATATAATTTCCAATGCATTTATTAATTTGTCTACATCTTCTTTTTCTGTACCTATAGATATTAAAGCTAATATATTATATAAATCTCCTAGTTCTGCTTGAACTGCAAACTCTTTGTATAATAAATCATAAACTTCAAGTCCAGTTAAGTTAAGTTCTCTAACATTTATACAAAGCTTTGTCTCATCTATGAACTTTACACCTTCGTCATTTAAATTTTCTGTAGATACAACTTTTATACCTTTTATTTTATTTAATCTAGCTTTTGCATACCTTGAAAGGTTTAGAGCTTTTGATAATTGTTCCTGACCGTTTAAAACTAAGTTTGATCTAGCTCCATCAATGCTACTCATAAGTAGATATGATGCTGAAGTTGATTGCAACATATTTATACATTGAAGAACTTTACTTGATTCTATGTTTTTGTTATTTAAAAGTAATGCTGAAGCTTGAGTTAACGCTCCTCCTGTTTTATGTATACTAACCGCTGCCATATCTGCACCTAATTTTGTGCTTGATGGTGGTAAATCTTTATGAAATGGAAAATGAGCTCCATGTGCCTCATCTACTAAAACTAATACATTATGTTCATGGCATATTTCTATGATTTTTTTCAAATCGCTACATGCTCCATAATAAGTTGGGTTAAGTAAAAACAAAGCTTTTATTCCACTATTTACTTCAAGTGCAGCTTTTACGTCTTGTGCTCTGATATTAAGACTTATACCTAGGTCTGCATCAAACTCAGGTTGTATAAATACCGGTTCTCCTCCACTTAATATAAGCGCATTTATAACTGACTTATGTATATTTCTTGGAAGAAGCAATTTATCATTGGCATTTATATTGCTAAGTATCATTGCATGTATAGCTCCTGTAGTTCCATTTGTTATAAAAAAAGCATCATCAGCGCTATAAGCATCAGCTAAAAGTTTTTGTGCATTTTTTATAATACCATTTGGATTTGATACATTATCCATTAATGGAGATGAATTTATATCCATCCTCATAATTTCTTCTCCATAATACTCATTTAATATATCTACACCTTGATGTCTTACATGTCCTGGCACATCAAAACAAGCTATCTCCTTTTTTGAATATTCGTTTAGTGAACTTAGCAGTGGTATCTTATTATGGTTTAATTTGCAAAAATCTACGTATTCTCTTTCTAAATTTTTACCTATAGCTTTCAAATTGTTCCTCCTTTCTTTATTTACAAAGATTAATTTCATTTCAAAGATTATTATTTCTATTCATAAAATTTAGTTTTATTAAACTCACAATATTTATTATATTAATTTTTAACCATTTTGCAAATACTTTTTTTAATTTTTTAATTTTTTATTTATTTTTTAATTATCTAGTTATTTCAATGTTTATATAATTATTTTTAATTTTATGTTTATATTAATTTTTATTATGTTTAGTATAATTAAACTTTTGTTTATATTAATTTTTATTATGTTTAGTATAACTAACTCACTTTTAT
>NZ_JAKEDR010000088.1 GCF_023653455.1 Paraclostridium ghonii | reverse complement strand
TAATATAATAAAATAGATATTAAAAATTTAAAATCTATACAAAATAATTTTGGTTATATACTTAAATTATATAAAAAATATTTTCACAATTAAATTAAAATTAGAATAGATAATATTAACTACACTTATTATTAGGAGAAAAATCATGCAAGAAATAAAAAATGCAATTATACTACTGCTACATTTTTTTGCTTTTTTAACTTTATTTTATTTACTTTCACAACAATATATGGTAGCAATAATGCTTTTAGGATTAGCTTTATTGGGTCTTAGAGTTATAACAACTGAGCATCAATAAAATTACGTCAATAACTCACCACTTAGCTACGCTTGAAGTGGGAGCTTGTAACTCTAGTACACGAAGTATACGATACTAAGTATCTCCTTCCTCAAATCTAGGTTACGATAGGCAAATTGACAATTGCCCAAATATTAGAGTTTACTCTAATATATCTAAGAGTGCCTTTTACACAACGGTTTTCTCTTAGTAAATATATAATTATTATACAATACTTTAGAAAGGGAGTGCGTAAGGAAATTATAGGAAATATAAGCCCTACGGGTCTGTAATTCCTCTCCACTTAGCTTAGCTGAAGATGGAGTATCCTTACCTCAAAAAGATGAAAAAACGACTAATATACTTAATAATTACAGCAGTTGTAATGATTATGGGACTACTATCAAGAAAATATATGTATATATTCCCTAAAAGTATTGCACCATTTGTAGGGGACATGATGTGGGCTATGATGGTATATTTTGGATTTAGATTTTTAAATCCAAAATTAAAGATAATAAAAACCTTGATATTATCTATAATATTTTCATTCTCAATAGAAATAAGCCAATTATATCAAGCTGATTGGATAAATAATATTAGATCAACTACAATTGGAGGTCTTATATTAGGGCATGGTTTTTTATTTGAGGATTTAATAAGTTACTCAATAGGTATAATTTTGGGGGCAATAATAAATAAGTTAGCTAAAATATAAATGATTTTAAACTAATAAATATGCTATATCAAATATTTCTAGAATACAAATATTTGATATAGCATATCTATTATACTGAGAATTAAGAATGGAGTAATTTATATGGGAGAATTTAATATAATTGGAAAGTCATTTGATAGAAAAGATTCATGCAAAAAAGTAACTGGTAAAGCTTTATATACTGATGACTATATATCTCCAGGATTATTGTACACAGCTTTTGTAAAAAGTAACTATGCGCACGCTAATATAAAATCTATAAACATAGAAAAAGCAAAAGAAAGTAAAGGTGTACGATCTGTATTAATAGGTAAGGACTATGATTATTTAACAGGGTCAACAATAATGGATAGACCTATAATAGCAAAAGATAAGGTGAGATACTATGGAGAATTAGTAGCAGTTGTTGTAGCTGATACATATAAAGATGCATTAAAAGGTGCGAGTTTAGTAAAAGTAGAATACGAACCATTAAAAGTTATAAATTCAATTGAAGATGCTCAAAGCAATAACTATCCTCTAGTTCATGAAAATATTTTAAATTACAAATTTAATTCTGATATCCATCCTGTAAATAACACCAATATTGCAAATGAAAGTAAAATAAGAAAAGGAAACATAGAACAAGCATTTGAAGAAAGTGATGTTGTTGTAGAGCAAACATATTTTATACCTCAATCAGATCATGTTGCTATGGAAGTTAGATCTTGTATTGTATCAATAACCCAAGATGATGATGTGATAATAGAAACTTCATCACAAGCTCCATTTACAGTTCAATCAGATATTAGTGAAGTTTTTAATATAGATATAAATAAAATCACCGTAAAGGTTTCTTTTGTTGGAGGAGGATTTGGGGGTAAGGTAGGTACTAATCTAGAGTTTATAGGATATTTAGCATCTAAATCAGTAGGCGGGAGAAAAGTAAAGGTAATTAACACTAGAGAAGAAGACATGGTTACATCACCAGTGCACATAGGATTAAAAGCTACGGTTAAATTTGGTTGTTTAAAAAATGGAAAATTAAAAGCTGCAAAACTTAATTATTATTTTGACGGTGGGGCTTACTCAGATAGAGGAGCTAAAATTAGTACAGCAGCAGCATCTGATTGTACTGGGCCATATAACATTGAAAATGTATATTGCGACTCTTTTACAATGTATACAAATCATCCTTATGCTAGTGCATTTAGAGGATTTGGACATGGAGAATTTACATTTGCAATAGAGAGAACGCTAGATATTTTATCTAAGAAGCTCAATATAGATCCTATTGAATTAAGGTTAATAAATGCAATTCAACCAGGAGATTTAAGTCCAACTCAACAGTTACTTACAAACAGCAATTTAGGATCACTATTAAAATGTATAGAGAAGTTGTCTGATTTAATCGAAGAAGAAAACATTTGCGAAAACAACAAAGTAATTTCAACTGGAATAAGTTGTTTTTGGAAAAACTCATCAACACCAACCAATGCAGGGGGAGGGGCTATTATAACTTTTAACATAAACGGCAGCATAAATGTGAATTGTCCAATTATAGAACTTGGGCAAGGAACTAAGTCCAATATCGCTCAAGTTGTAGCGGAGAAATTTGATATAGATATAAATGAAGTTAATGTTATTATGGATGTTAATACTAAAACATCTCCATATACTTGGAAAACAGCGGCAAGCAGAAGTATGTTACTGGTAGGAAGGGCTGTAGTTAGAGCTTGTGATGATGCAATAAGTCAAATCAAAGAAATTGCAAAGATAATTTTTAGATGTTCATACGATGATTTAACAGTAAAACATGGAAAAGTTTATTTAAATAATGATGAGAATACATATATAAATATAAAAGATATTGCTTTAGGATATACATATCCAAACGGAAATGCAATAGGGGGACAGATTATAGGAAGAGGAACGTTTATATCAAGGGGACTTACTAAACTAGATAAAGATACTGGTAAAGGAGTTCCAGGAATGTCATTTACAGTAGGAGCTCAAGCTGTACAAATTGAAATAGACAAAAAAACTTTTCAATATAAAATATTAAAAGCTATAACTGTAATTGATGCTGGTACAGTTATAAATCCTAAAATAGATAAAAGTCAAATTGCAGGCGGAATGAGTATGGGGATAAACTGGGCTACAAAAGAAGCTTATATATTTGATGATAATGGAATTGTTAAAAATAATATATTAAGGTTGTATAGAATCAATAGATATATGGATAGGCCTAAGTGTATCGTCAAGTTTGTAGAAACTAAAGATGTAGAATCAACTTATGGAAGTAGGTCTATAACTGAACATGGAATTATAGGAATACCAGCAGCTCTATCAAATGCTATATCAAAGGCATTAAAAATAAATATAAATAAGTTGCCAATAACTCCTCAAAGTATTTGGGAGATAAAAGAGGGGGAAAAGTTTTGATTCCATTTGATTTTGAGTACTATAAACCTGATAATATTAAAGAGGCAATAAATATTTTTAAATATTTAAATTATAACAATAAAGAACCTATTTATTATTCAGGAGGAACTGAAATTATAACTAGCTCTACACGTGGATTTATTAAACCAAAATCAATAATAGATATTAAAGGGATTTTAGAGTGTAATGAATTAGGTATAAAAAATGATGATATAGTTATAGGCTCTTGTATAACATTAGCCACAATAGAAAATACTCATTTTTTTCAACTATTAAGCAACAAAGCAAAAGGAATATCAGACTTGACAACAAGAAATAAGATAACTGTTGGAGGAAACATATGCGGAAATATTAAATATAAAGAAGCTATTTTACCTTTTTTAATTTCTGATACATATCTTACTATTGCAAGTGAACGTGGTTTGAAAAAAGTAGATTTAAATTCTAATTTTTCAAATAAATTAAATCTAAATCAAGGTGAATTTATAGTTAATTTTATATTAAATAAAAATTATGCAAATTTAAGAAGTACATATACAAGAGAAACAAAATTTGCAAAAATAGATTATCCTTTAGTAAGCACAGCAGCATTAAGTTTAAATGATAAAATTAGAGTTGCATTTAGTGGAATATGTGACTTTCCTTTTAGATCAAAGCAAGTAGAGGATAAACTAAATGATAGTGGTGTTTCTAAGATTGAAAGAATAAACAATGCAATAAGTGCAATACCATATAAGATTATAAATGATGTTCAGGGTTCATCTGAATATAGAAGGTTTGTATTAAAAAACAACCTTATAGATATATTAAATAATTTAGGGGTGGAATGATTGATTGAATATAAAGAATTTGCAAATATTAGTTTAAACATAAATGGAGAAGATAAAAATGTAATTGTAAAGCCCTCAGATACTTTATTAAATGTAATTAGAGATAAGTTAGGATTAACAGGTGCTAAGGCTGGGTGTGAAAATGGAGATTGTGGGTCTTGTACTGTACTTATTGATGGGATTCCGATTAAATCATGTATTACATTAGCAGTAGAGTCTATAGGTAAAAAAATCATTACAATAGAAGGATTAAAAGAGACTCCGATACAAAAAGCATTTATAGAAAAAGCTGGATTTCAGTGTGGATTTTGTACTTGTGGATTTATAATGAATTGTCAGGGTTTAATAACAATGAATCCTAATGCTAGTGATGATATAATAGATGAATGGTTATCTAGCAATTTATGTAGATGCACTAGTTATAATGAAATAAGTAAAGCTATAAAATGGGTATTAAAGAAAGAATGTAAATAATGGTATAATTTGACAAATTATATTAAACATTTTATAATGTAAGTATATTATGAAATTATTAAAAAAAAGTCATGAAGGCTAAAAGCCTTCATGACTTTTTTTGTATTTAAAAGGGGATGAGTAGAATGAATCAAGTCGAGTTTTTTAATAATATATCCAAAGAATGGGACAATATTATTGAAGTTAATGAAGAAAAAATAAATGTACTATTATCTAAGGTAAATATAAATGACAAATCAGATGTTTTAGATATAGGTACAGGAACAGGAGTATTAATACCTTTTTTAAAAAGGTTAAATCCTAGTGGTTACATAAAGGGAGTAGATATTTCAAAAGGAATGCTTGATGTAGCAAGGGAAAAGTTTGAAAATGTAGAAAATGTACATTTTGAATTATTAGATGTAGAAAAAGATGGAATTTATGAAACTTACGATAGTATTGTTTTGTATTCTATGTTCCCACATTTAAAAAATAAAACCAATACTATAAAAAAACTAGTTGAAAAAAACTTGAAAATAAATGGACAACTTATTATAGCTCATTCAAATAGTAGGGAGTTTTTAAATAATATGCACAAACAAAAAGATGAATGCGTTAGTGAAGATAGATTAATAGATGTAAAAAAACAAAAATCTTTATTTGAAGATATAGGATTGAAAGTGGTAGATGCATTTGAAAATGATGAGATTTACTACTTAGTCATAAATAAGAATTAACAGGGGGGATTTTTTATGAGTAACAAAAAAATAGTTTTATCAGGTTTGTTTATTGCTTTTGGAGTAATATTGCCTATGGTATTTCACACAGTTAACTTAGCAGGGCAAATATTTTTACCTATGCATATACCAGTATTAATTGCAGGATTTTTATTAGGACCAGTTTGTGGAGGCATTATAGGGATAGTAACGCCTATATTAAGTGGGGTTATGACGGGTATGCCGCCAATAATTCCAGTAATGCCTATAATGGCATTTGAACTTTTTGCATATGGACTAATAACTGGATTATTATTTAAAAAAACAAAGAAAATTTACATATCTTTAATAGGTGCGATGATAGGAGGGAGATTATTTGCGTTGTTAGGAGCTTATTTAGTATCACTTACAATAGCTCCTAAAGTAAATCCTATGCTATATGTATTTGGAAGCTTAGGACAAGCTATACCAGGAATGTTAATACAAATAATATTTATACCTATTATAGTTAAATTTATATTTAAAAATCCTGAAATTTCAAAAGCTTTAGCTTAGAATTAATTGGGAAAATAAGCTGTTTCAACTTATAGAAAATTCTATTTATGTTGAAATAGCTTATTTTTTTAGAATTATTAACTATAGTTAAGGTTAAAATAAGTTAATAATTAAAAATTAGGAGTGAAATCATGCAAGAATATGTAAAAGGTAAGCCTATATTTACGAATATAAATAATACAAATAAGCAATATGAATATTTAACTAAAGATATAGAAACAGATGTATTAGTAGTTGGTGGTGGTGTAACTGGAGCTATATGCGCATATTATTTAGCTAAAAATGATGTAGGCACAGTATTAATAGAAAAAGGTAGAATAGCACACTTAAGTACAAGTGTTACAACATCTTTGCTACAATACGAACTAGATGATAATTTATCTGAACTTAGGGAAGCTTTAGTTTTAACAGATGCAATAAAAGCTTATAAATTAGGGTTAAAAGCATTAGATGAAATAGAAATGTTTATAAATGAATATGGTAATGAGTGTGATTATATAAAAAGGGATACACTTTTATATACATCTAAGACTTCTGAGAAAAAAGCTATTTACGAAGAATTTAAACAACGAAAAGAAAATGGATTTGATGTTAAATATTTAGATGAAAAAGAAAATCCATATCCATTTGATTTAAAAGCAGGGATAATCTCTAAAAATGGAGGAGCTGAAATAGATCCATATAAATTTACACATCAATTATTAGAAGTAAGCGAGAAATATGGGTTAAGTGTATATGAAAATACAGAGGCAAAGAGTATAAATTATATGAATGATGGAGTAGAAGTAGAAACTTGCTACGGGTATAAGATAAAAGCAAAGAAAATAATTGTAGCAACAGGATATAATACAAGTCTATTTACTAAAAGAAACTTTTCAACTAAATATAATACATTTAATATAGCTACAAAACAATTAAAAACTATAAATGGGTGGAAAAATAATATATTAATAAGGGATAATTGTGATCCGTATAATTATTTAAGAACAACTGTTGATAATAGAATAATTATAGGAGGAGAAGATGTAGACTTTAAATATATTAATGACGAAGCATTGTCAAAAGAGAAATATGAAATATTAGAACAAAGACTTAAAGCTATGTTTAGTAATATAGATGATATTGATATTGAATACAAGTATTGCGGATGTTTTGCATCAACTAAAGATAATTTAGGGTTTATAGGGCCAGATACTAATCATAAAAATTTATGGTATTGTTTAGGATATGGAGCAAATGGAATATTGTTTGCAATTCTTGGTGGAATTATGTTAAATAAGTTGTATAATAATGAGGTAGATGAAGATATGAGATTGTTTAAAGTAGATAGGTTCGATAATTAAAATCACGGGGGTATAAAATGCAAAATTTAAATTATGGATACTATGAATCACCTATTGGAATGTTAGAAATAGTGGTAGATAAAGATGAATTAATAGGAGTCAAATTTATAGATGATAAAAAATCTTATTTAAATGAAAATGAATATGTAAACAAAGTTATAAAACAAATAGATGAATACTTTAAAGGTGATAGAAAAGAATTTGATTTAAATATTAGGATAAATGGAACTGATTTTCAAAATAAAGTGTATAAAGAACTTGTAAAAGTACCTTATGGTCAAACTATATCATATAAAGAGTTAGCTATTAGAATTGGAAATCAAAATGCATCTAGAGCAGTTGGAAATGCAAATAATAAAAATCAAATTTGGATAGTAATACCTTGTCATAGAGTAATAGGTTCCAATAATAGCTTAGTAGGATATGCAGGTGGAATTGAAAAAAAGAAATGGCTAATAAATCATGAGAATAAAATAAATGGTTAAGTCTCCATCAATCACCTCATTGCAAGAATATACATATTATAAAGTATATTTGCTAAATTAAAATTTTTATAGGGGATGAAAATCATTATGGAAAGTGACAAAGACATTTGTACTATGGAGCTTAAACTTAGCAAAAAAGAAATAGAAGCAATAAAACTTAGGGATATAGAAGAATTGAAGCCAAAACTATGTGCTAAAAAAATGAATTTAAAGATGGATGAGTTTGAAAATATATTAAATAATGCAAGGTATAAGATTGCTAAAGAAATATATTATAATAACTGTATAAAAATAGTTATAGAAGAAAATAGTTTAGAAGAGGACACGTTATATTTTACATTTAGATGCGCAGTTTGTGGGACTATATATAAAGTTAATGGATATGAAGAAAAAATAGCTTGTCCATTGTGCTTGAGTAATAAAGTTATGAGTGCAAAGGAAGCTGGATTTTATAAAAAAAATTACTAGTATATACTAGTAATTTTTTTATTTTTAGAAAATTTAAATCTTAATAAATTTACAATTTATATATATAAATATATATAAATATATATAAATTAAATAATATGTTCATAAAGTATAAAGTTATAAGTTGTTTATACGTATAAATAAAAGAAAAGAAAAATTTAAATGGATATTAAACATTTAGTGAATATTTCATAATACGAAATTATGTGAACACAAATTTGAATTTTAAAAAATAGTTAGATATTACAATTATTATTAATGCTAGGGGGTTACATTTAATATTTAAATTCAAAATTACATAATAAAGTATAAATATGAAGTATAAATCGCAAGAAAATGAGGGGATGTATTTATATGAAAAATATGAGAATAGGAAAAAGGTTAGGGTTATGTTTTTTTATTTTATTGCTAATTACAGTAATTGCCAATGGTAACTCACTATATAATTTGAAAAAAGCAGGGAATTTGAGTCATGATATGTTTACAGGACCTTATCAGCTAACTAATCAATCTATAGGAGTTCGTAGAGATTTAACTTCTATAGATCAAAATCTTGCTTATGCACTTCTTGCAGAAGATCCTACAGAATTAAGTTATAAAAACACAATAGAAGATAATTTTAAAAGTCTTGATAAAAGAATAAATCTACTTAGTCAAGATTCATCTACCAATAAACAATTAGTTAATGATCTTAAAAATTCTGTAGCCCAGTTAAAACAAGAATATGAAAAAGCATATGAATTTATAGATAAAAAAGATTTTAAGTCAGCTAAAGATTTAGTAATAAATGAAAGTCTAGATTACTATCAAACATATGATAAATGTATGAAATATGCAAATAATATTTATGAAAATGCAGAATCAACAGGGGTTGAATTTGATGGTAGTGTAAAATCAACAGTTTTAAAATCATGGGTTATTTCTTTAACATTGAGTGTGATTAGTATAGGTACAGGTATAGTTATATGTATTTATATAACAAAAGGTCTAAGAAAGCCGATTAAAGAAATAGAAAATGCTGCAAATAAAATGGCTGAAGGTAATTTTGATATTAAAATTGATTATGATTCAGATGATGAGTTAGGAAGCTTATCAAAACGTATGTGTAAAATGAGCGATAAGATTAATGAGGTTATACATGATACGGTAAATGTTTTAGGAGAAGTAGCATCTGGAAACTTTGATGTAGAAACGAGCATAGAGTATATAGGTGTATTCAAAAACATTGAAAATTCAGTTATTAGAATAACAAAAGACTTAAGTGAAACAATGTCACAGATAAATGTAGCTTCAGAAGAGGTAGGGGCTGCATCGCATCAAGTAGCAAGTGGATCACAAATGTTATCACAAGGAGCAACAGAGCAAGCAAGCGCAATACAAGAGTTATCTGCGACTATAATAGACATATCTGATAAAATAAAAAATACTGCAAATAATGCACAACAAGCAAATAATTTATCATTAAGTGCAGGACGTGAAGTCAAAGATGGAAATGAACAAATGAAACAAATGGTAAAAGCAATGGATGAAATATCATTTACATCAAATGAAATAGGAAGAATAATAAAAACAATAGATGATATAGCGTTTCAAACAAATATATTAGCATTAAATGCAGCTGTAGAAGCAGCAAGAGCTGGGAGTGCTGGTAAAGGATTTGCAGTAGTAGCAGATGAGGTAAGAAACTTAGCTGCAAAATCAGCAGAAGCTGCTAAAAATACAGCTACACTTATAGAAAATTCAATAAAAGCAGTAGGCAATGGAACTGAAATTGTAAATCATACAGCAGATTCATTACAAAAAATTATCGAAACTACAAATCAAACAATAAAAATAGTTGATGAAATAGCAAAAGAATCTGAAGAACAAGCAAGTTCTATATCTCAAGTTACGTTAGGTGTAGAGCAAATTTCTGCAGTAGTACAGACAAATTCAGCAACATCAGAAGAAAGTGCAGCAGCTAGTGAAGAATTAAGTGGACAAGCTCAAATGCTTAAATCACTTATTGAAAACTTTAAGTTAAAAGATAATATGAAAAATCACACATCAATAAATTTCAATAATGACTCACAAGATTATTTTGCAACGAATGAAGACTAAAAGGATAAGCATATTTATTATTAAAATGAGGAAAGCATATAGCTTTCCTTTTTTAAATTTAAATATTAATTAGATTAAATATCATGAAATAGGCACACTCATCATTAAACGTATATATTTTATATATAAATTTTATAATTAATTTAGATTATATTGAAATTATGATATTATTAAATTAATAGTAAAAAAATGGGAGGAATAATATGATTTCACAAGAAGTAGCCTCTAAAGTATTATCAAAGTGTTTGATAACAGGTGGAGATTTTGCAGAAATATTTGAAGAAGATACAATAAGCAATTTAATAGGAATAATAGATAGCAAGGTAGAAAATGCACTTGGAGGAAGAACTTACGGAATAGGAATAAGAATATTTAAAGGCTTTAAAAGTGTTTATGCATATACTAACGATAACTCTATTTCTTCGTTACTAGATACGGCTTATAAGGCAGCACTAGCTTTAGGAAGCCTGAATGAAGAAAAAACTATAGTATTAAACAATAGTATAAAATATAAAGATATGCATCCTATAAAATTATATCCAAGTTCAGTAGATTATAAAGATAAAATAAAGGTAATGAAAGAAGCATATAAAAGCGCAAAAGATTATAGTAGTGATATTTCTCAAGTTAATGTAAATTATACGGATAAAGATCAAAAAATACTAGTAGCTAACACTGAAGGTATATATGTAGAAGATAGACGTATAAGAACAAGACTTGGGATAAGTGCAATTGCTTCAAAGGGTAATGAAAATCAAACGGGGTTTGAAGGGCCAGGAAGAGCTATGGGATTTGAAATGTTTGAAGAAGTAAATCCTGAGTACTACGGTAAGGAAGCAGCTAGAACAGCGTATACTATGTTACATGCTAAAAACTGCCCTGCAGGAAAGATGACTGTTGCTATAGACAATGGATTTGGAGGCGTAATATTCCATGAAGCATGTGGTCATTCACTAGAAGCAACATCAGTAGCAAAAGGAAACTCTGTATTTTCTGGGAAATTAGGGCAACAAATTGCATCTACAAAAGTTACTGCAATTGATGATGGAACATTAGCTAATCATTGGGGATCTAGTAATGTAGATGATGAAGGTAACTTAACTCAAAGAAATACATTAATAAAAGATGGTATATTAAAGTCATATATGATAGATAAGTTAAATGGACGAAGAATGAATATGGAAGCTACAGGAAGTTCTAGAAGACAAAGTTATAAATATGCACCAACTTCAAGAATGACAAACACATACATAGCAGCTGGAGAAGATAAAGAAGTTGATATAATAAAATCAATAGATAATGGACTTTATGCTAAAAAAATGGGTGGAGGATCTGTAAACCCAGTTACAGGAGAATTTAATTTTGCGGTAGCAGAAGGTTATCTTGTTAAAAATGGAGAAATTAAAGAGCCAGTAAGAGGAGCTAGTTTGATTGGAAAAGGTAGTGAAGTTCTTATGAATATAGATATGGTTGCTGATAACTTAAAACAAGCTCAAGGTATGTGTGGCTCATCTTCAGGAAGTATCCCAACAAATGTAGGTCAGCCTATGATAAGAGTTAAAGAAATTACTGTAGGTGGGAGATCGGAGGAATAATTATGGAGTTTAAAGTGTTTAAAGATAGATTATTTGAAAAAGCTATAAAAGAAGGATTTACAGACTGTGAAGTCTATTATACGGACGGAGAAAATATAAGTATATCTGTTTATGATTTTGAATTAGAAAAATATAATATAGATAAGTATATAGGGCTTTCTTTTAGAGGGCTAATAAATGATAAGATGGGATATTCTTACACTGAAATATTAGATGAAGAAGCTATAGATATGTTAATAAAAAATGCTAAAGAAGGAGCTCTATCTATAGAAAACACAGATGTGCAATTTATATATAAAGGCGATGAAAGTTATAGTGAAGTTAAAACTTATTCAGAAGAATTAGAAAATATAGATCCTGCTAAATTAATTGAAATAGCTATAGACTTAGAAAAGCAAACTAAAGAATATAGTGATAAGGTTGTTAATTTAAGTGGGTGTAAAGTATCATATAGTTCATCAAGAAGTTTGATTAGTAATACAAAAAATCTTAACTTAAATAATAAAAGTAACTTACTTATGGCGTATGTAATGCCGGTAATAGAAGTCAATAATCAAAAACAAGATGGAATGGGATATCAGATAGTAGAGGATATAAAAGACATAGATACTAAGAAAATTGCAATAGATGCAGTAAATGAAGCATTTTCCAAAATAGGAGCTAAATCTATAGAGTCAGGAAATTATAAAACTATAATAAACAATGAAGCTATGTCTTCGCTGCTTGAAACATTTAGTGATGTATTTAGTGCAGAAAGTGCTCAAAGAGGAATGTCGTTACTTAAAGGAAAAGAAGGAAGTACTATAGCTTCCAATATAGTTACAATAGTAGATAATCCTTTGCTAGAGCATGGTTTATCATCAGCATCATTTGATGATGAAGGTGTTGCAACTTACAAAAAGGATATAGTTAAAGATGGAAAGTTAAATACTTTACTTCATAATTTAAAGACTGCGCATAAAGCAAAAACTAAAACTACCGGAAATGGATTTAAATCATCTTACTCATCAGTAGTAAGTGTGGATCCAACAAACTTTTATATAGAAAAAGGAAACGTAAGTTTTGAAAGCCTTGTAAAAGAGGTAAATGAAGGGATAATCGTAACGGATTTTGCAGGACTTCATTCAGGTGCAAATTCAGTTACAGGGGATTTTTCTTTGGCTGCAAAAGGATATTGTATAACAGAAGGAAAAAAATCGTACCCTATTGAACAGATAACAGTTGCTGGGAATTTTTTTGAAGTGATTAAAAATATTGAAAATATAGGTGATGATTTAATATTCCCACTTAGTAATATTGGTTCACCATCTATTATAGTAAAATCGCTATCTATAGCAGGTGAATAATATAAAAATATATGCCTTATTATGAAAGAATATGTAACAAAAAAATAATTACATTTTTAAAATTTAAGTAATAAATAACTTAGCTTATGCATATTTATAATAAAAAGGGTGTGAAAGGATGCCTAATAATAAAAAGAAACAAAAAAATAAAATTAATATTCAATTAATAACTGCACAGTTAATTCTATTAGCAAGTGTCTTAGACTTGGTTAAAGTTATAATAGAAAAGTTTTTATAAAATGTTTCTTTTTAAATTGGCACTTAATATTAAAATATGAAAAAAGAATTGAAAGTATTAATTATGGCACTTATAATA
>NZ_JAKEDR010000087.1 GCF_023653455.1 Paraclostridium ghonii | reverse complement strand
AAATAAGAGTGCGGATATGAGCGTAACCTTACATAGACTTAAATGATTTCCGCAATCTAACTAGTATATAAAAATTATGTCAAAAATAAAACCCCCTATATACTTAGGAGGTTTGTTTTATTTCTATTTTTTATACTCTATCACAAGTCTTCTATATGGATCTACACCTTCACTGTAAGTTTTTACAAACTTATCATTTTGAAGAGTTGAGTGAATTATTCTTCTCTCATATGGATTCATATAATCTAACTTTTTAGTTCTTCTTGTTTTAGCTACTTCTCTAGCTACCTTATTTGCATATCTTATTAAAGACTCTTCTCTTTTAGACCTATAATTTTCTATGTCTATAAGAACCTTGAAGTGAGAATCTTTTTTAATTTTATTTAATGCTAGTCCTGCTAAAAATTGTATAGAATCTAGAGTTTCCCCTCTTCTACCAATTAAGCATGATGCATCTTTACCTGTTAAGTTAACCTTAACAACATTTTTTTCTTGATTAACATTCACTTCAATATCCATGTTTAGATTCTTTACTATGTTTAGTAAAAAATCCTTAACTACATCACACTCTTTTAATGTTTCTTCTTCACTAGTTATATCTTCTTTTATTGATTCTTGTTTTTTCATAGCTTCTATTTTTTCTTTAACGGTTATTTTAAAAATTCCATCTTTATTTCCTATTAGTCCTAGGAAACCTTTTATAGGTTCTTTTATAACCTTTACTTCTATGTCTTCTCTATTTACTCTTAATTGTCCTAAAGCTTGTGATATCGCAATATCAATATTTTTACTTTTTATTTCTAGGCTTTGTTTCATCTACTACACCCTCCCCAGAATTAGCAAGCTTAGCTTTTAATGGATTCATTATTAAGTAGTATTGAGCTAATTGGAATAAGTTACTTACTGTCCAGTATAGTGCAAGACCTGCTGGGAAACTTATTCCCCACCAGAACATCATAGCTGACATAAAATATGTCATAAATTTCATAGATCCTTGTTGTTGATCTTTTGGCATAGTTAACGTTTGTGTTATAAACGTTGTCACACCAGCCAAAATAGCTATTATTAATGTTTTATCTGGTGATGATAAAGACGTCATCCATAAAAACCCTGTATCTGCAGCTTTTCTTGCAGCTTCGTTTTCAAAAACATGGTATGTAACTGGATTTCTTAATACATTATAAAGACCTATTAATATAGGAAATTGTACTAATAAAGGTAAACATCCTGACATAGGATTTATTTTAGCCTCTTGGTAAACTTTCATTATTTCTTGGTTTTGTTTTTCTGGTTTACTTTTATATTTCTCTTGTATTTCTTTTATTTTTGGCTGAATATCTTGCATAGCCTTCATAGATTTGGTTTGTTTTATAGTTAATGGTAATAATATTACTTTTACAACTATAGTAAATAAAATAATAGCCCATCCATATTCAATTCCAAAATCTAGTATAAATTTAAGAATTTGACCTAAAAAGTTACTGATTAAATTCAATTCTAATACCTCCTAAAGTGTCTTTGTCTTTACTTTATAACATAATTACTTTAGAGGATCATATCCTCCAGGATGGAAAGGGTGACACTTTAATATTCTTCTTATAGCTAAGTAAGATCCTTTTAGTGCACCATATTTTTTTAAAGCTTCTATCGTATACTGAGAACAAGTTGGATAAAATCTACACGTAGGTCCTTTTAAAGGAGATATGTGCTTTTGATAAAATTTTACTATATATATAAAAACTTTAGTTAAATAATAATTTATATTATTTAATGAGTTATATAATCGCTTCAACTTAATCCCCCATATCCTTATTATCCTTTTAATAGTTTAGACTTTTTAACTAAATTATTAACCGATTTCTCTATTTCATTATACTCAGCATCTTTACTGGCTACCCTAGCTATGAACACTAAATCATATCCATCTTTTATGTGCTCATCACAGTTTAGCCTAAAACTTTCTCTTATTCTTCTTCTAACCTTATTTCTAACATTGGCTTTTCCAACCTTTTTAGAAACAGAAAATCCTACTCTATTAAAGTCTGATTTATTATCCAGTATATACATTACTAAATATTTATTTGCAAAAGATTTGCCGTGTTTGTATACTTTTCTAAAATCAGAGTCTTTTTTTATACCTTTAGTATTCTTGAAATCCATACTAAATCCTCCTATAAACACAGCTTATATTTATAATTTTTTACACAAAAAGGCTACTTTTCAGCAGCCTTTTATAAAAAAATTAATGAGTTAATCTTTTTCTTCCTTTAGCTCTTCTTCTTTTTAGAACATTTTTTCCGTTAGAATTTTTCATTCTCTTTCTAAATCCATGTTCTTTTTTTCTTTGTCTTTTCTTTGGCTGATAAGTTCTTTTCATTTTTTGCACCGCCTTTCAAGATTAATTTTCCGTTTATAAAAGTAATAACTTTACCCTCAAAGTAAGCATAACACGTACAATTATAAATCCTTTTAGGCTGATTGTCAACGTATTTTTGTGGTTGTTTTGTCAAGATTTCATGGTAAAAAAGCATAGTTGATTTTGTTGACATTTTTATCAACAAGTCGTTAAATATGTGGATAATTTGTACATAAATTATTGAAGTTTGCCATATATTCTGCTATTATAAATATACCTGTTGATAATGTTCATAAATATTATTAACATATAAACTTTATTCACAAGTTGTGGATAAAAATGTGCATAACTTATTATGTAAAAGATAATAATCAAGTTATAAACCATATTTATATTATTATTGATATTATTTATAACTTTATATACATATTGTTCATAATTTATATAAATTATTAGCTATTTTTTATCTTTTTCAATTTATCCACATGTTTATCCATATTTTTTTTGCATAAATTTATAATTTTTAAATAAATACTACATTTGTTAATAACTTTGTGGAAAATGTTAATTATTTCGTTCGGAGGTTTTAAATTATGGATATAGTTTCTTTATGGGAAAAAACGCTACAACTTATCAAAGGTGAGTTGTCACCCCCAAGTTTTAATGCTTTTTTTAAGCAAATAAAACCATTACAAATACACTTAAATACTTTAATACTATTAGTTCCAAATGACTTTACCAAAGGAATACTTGAAGATAGATACTTAAATTTAATAGAAAGCTCTGTAAATCAACTTTCTTTGAAGAAATATAACATCAAATTTGTTTTAAGCGAAGATGAGGTTAAAGGTTTAGATAAAGGCCAAAAATCAGAAGATGATAATAAAATAAAAAAGAACTATCCTAATCTAAATCCTAAGTATACTTTCGATACATTTGTAATTGGAAATAGTAACCGTTTTGCACATGCAGCTTGTGTTGCTGTAGCTGAAGCTCCAGCAAGAGCTTATAACCCATTATTTTTATATGGGGGAGTAGGTCTTGGAAAAACACATCTTATGCACGCAATAGGACATCATATCATGGAACAAAAAAAGGATCCAAAGGTTGTTTACGTATCATCTGAAAAATTTACAAACGAACTTATCAACTCTATAAAAGATGATAGAAACGAAGAATTTAGAAATAAATATAGAAATGTAGATGTTCTTTTAATAGACGACATTCAATTTATAGCAGGAAAAGAAAGAACTCAAGAAGAATTTTTCCACACTTTCAACTCTCTACATGAAGCTAATAAACAGATAATCATATCTAGTGATAGACCTCCAAAGGAGATTCCTACTCTAGAGGATAGACTTCGTTCAAGATTTGAAATGGGCCTTATAACTGATATTCAAGCTCCAGATTTTGAAACTAGAATGGCTATATTAAGAAAAAAAGCTCAAATGGAAGATATTGATGTTCCTAATGAAGTTACTGTATATATAGCAAAAAATATAAAGTCTAATATACGAGAATTAGAAGGAGCGCTTACTAGAGTAGTTGCATATAGCTCTCTTACTAATAGGACAATATCTTTTGAATTAGCTTCTGAAGCTCTAAAAGATATTATATCTACTTCTAAACACGAAGAAATAACAGTAGGTAGAATAAAAGAAAAAGTTTCATCTGTATTTTCGTTGAAAATGGAAGATTTTAATTCTAAAAAAAGAACTAGATCTATTTCTTACCCAAGGCAAGTTGCAATGTACTTATCAAGAGAGCTTACAGATTTGTCTTTGCCTAAGATAGGCGAAGAATTTGGAGGAAGAGATCATACTACTGTAATTCATGCTCATGATAAAATTTCTAAAGATATTGAGAATAACGAAGATTTTAAAGAAAAAGTAAACAAAATAATACTAGATTTAAAAGGTTAGTTTATAAACATATACATGTGGATATAACCTTAATTAAATGTGCATATTTTTTTTCTCATAAAATATATACAATTTATTCAATAAAAACACACAAAGATATCAACATTTTTTACACATGTTGATATCTTTGTATTTATTTTGATTGAGATACTTATCCACATTATACACAGCACCTACTATTATTACTACTATTTTTTCTTATTTATTTTTATATAAAACCAGTCAAGGAGGTTATCCACAATGAAGATAATTTGTAATCAAAAAATACTTGCTCATAAAATAAGTATTGTTCAAAAAGCTATTAATGGAAAAACAACTTTAGAGCTATTAAAAGGGATATTATTAACAGCAAAAGAAGGAACTTTAAACTTAACAGGATACGATTTAGAAATAGGAATAGATACTCATATACAAGCTGAAGTAGAAGAAGAAGGTAAAATAGTAATAAATGCTCGATTATTTGGAGATATAATAAGAAAATTACCTGACACTTTTGTTGAAATAGAAACAGACTCAGATAATAATGTGTACATAAATTGCTTAAACTCAAGATTTAAAATAAAAGGAGATTCAGCAGTTGAATATCCAAAATTACCAGATGTAAATGAAAATGATTTGTACAATATTCCTCAAGATTTATTAAAGAATATGATTAAACAAACTGTTTTCGCAATTTCTCAAGATCAAACTAAACCAATATTAATGGGTGAGTTATTAGAAATAATTGATGGAAATATAAGCTTGGTTGCTATAGATGGATACAGATTAGCTGTAAGAGCTAGTGAAATTGACAATATGGGGAAAAACACAAAGGTTATAATACCGGGAAAAACACTTCATGATGTAAATGGGTTACTTTCATCTGAAGATGATGCGATACAAATAGGTTTTGATGAAAAAAATGCTATTTTTATAATCAATGAAACTAAGATAATAACTAGATTGTTAGACGGAGAATTTATAGATTACAAAAAACTTCTTCCTAGAGAATATGGAGTTAGAGCTAAGGTTAACACAAAGGAATTATTAAATAGTATAGAAAGAGCATCTTTACTATCTCAGTCTGAAAAAAATAATTTAATAAAATTATCAATAAGAGATAATTCAATAGCTATAACTTCTAACACTGAAAAAGGTAATGTTTATGAAGAAGTATCTATAGATTTAGAGGGAGATTACCTAGACATAGCTTTTAACTCAAGGTATTTCATAGATGCACTAAAAGTTATAGACAGTGAAGAGATATTTGTAGAATTTACTACAAATATAAATCCATGTATAATAAAACCGGTAGATGGAACAAAATATACATACTTATTACTTCCTGTAAGAATATCATCTAATATATAGCTTAAAATTAAACCCAACTGAAAAAGTTGGGTTTTTATGATATAATATATTTTTAAATATATGTTAACACTTAAGAATGATAAATTAACTTAATATATATTTGCTATAATAAAAGGAGGAAGAAAAATGATTGAAATAACTATAGATTCTGAATTCATAAAATTAGATCAATTCTTAAAACTAGTAGATATTGCCTCTACAGGCGGACATGCTAAATTTTTAATTCAAGAAGGTCTAGTAAAGGTTAATGGAGAAATAGAAACTAGAAGAGGGAAAAAATTAAGATCTAATGATATAGTAGAAGTTGAAGGTAATACAATAAAGATACTATAAAAGAGGTGCCCTTTGTGTATTTAAAAGGCTTGAATTTAATAAATTTTAGAAATTATGAAGCTCTGTATTTAGAGTTTAATCCCAAAATAAATTTACTTATAGGTAAAAATGGACAAGGAAAGACAAATATTGTAGAAGCAATTTATTTATTATCATTTGGAAAGTCTTTTAGAACTAATAAAGATAAAGAAATGATTAAGTTTGAATGCGAAAATTTATATATAGGTGGGAACTTCATAAAATATAATAGAAAGAGTCTAATAGAAATTGGAATTGGTAAAAATAACAAAAAAGGTATAAAAATTAATAAAATAAATATAGAAAAAATATATGAATTATTAGGAAATCTAAATGTAGTTATTTTTTCTCCTGAAGATTTAAGATTAGTAAAAGAAGGGCCAAAAGAAAGAAGATCTTTTATAGATAAAGAGATAAGTCAAATTATGCCTAAATACTATAATTATCTTACCAATTACAACAAAATACTATTTCAAAGAAACAAACTACTAAAAAGCAACTATGTAGATATAAATTTAATAGAGGTTTATGATGAAAGCTTGGCGAAATATGGTAGTTATATATATATTTTAAGAAGAGACTTTATAAAAAAAATCACATCTATATCAAGCGAAATGCATAAAAATCTTACTAATAATTTAGAAGATTTATCAATAAAGTATAAAAATCAATTAAATATTAATGATGAAGACACTGTAAACACTGTTTATGAACGATTTATTGAAAAACTTAAATCGGGACATAATCATGATATAGAAACAAGAACTACTAGATATGGAATTCATAAAGATGATTTATTAATTTGTATTAATGGATTAGATATTAGGCTTTATGGATCTCAAGGCCAACAGAGAACTGCATCTATTTCATTAAAACTTTCAGAGATAGAATTAATAAAAAGTGAAGTAGGAGAATACCCTATTTTATTGCTAGATGATATTTTTAGTGAATTAGATGAAACTAGACAAAAACTGTTAGTAGATAATTTAGATAAAGTTCAAATATTTATAACAACAGCTGAAGCTTCTCATAAAAAAATATTTAGTAATGAGAATACTACTATTTTCAATATTGAAAAAGGAAATGTAATTAGTATAGAGAATGGAGGTAACTAGATGAAACAAGAATACGGCGCAAGTCAGATACAGGTTCTAGAAGGATTAGAACCTGTTAGAAAAAGACCTGGTATGTACATAGGGTCTACAGGACCTAGAGGTTTACATCATTTAGTTTATGAAGTTGTGGACAACAGTATAGACGAAGCTCTAGCAGGATATTGTTCAGATATATATGCTTGTATAAACGAAGATGGAAGTATATTAGTAAAAGATAATGGTAGAGGTATTCCGGTAGAAGTTCATCCTAAGACTGGAAAATCTACACTAGAAACAGTTTTAACAGTACTTCATGCTGGAGGTAAATTTGGTGGTGGAGGCTACAAAGTTTCAGGAGGTCTTCATGGAGTTGGGGTATCTGTAGTTAATGCTTTATCAGAGTGGTTAGTTGCAGAAGTACATAAAGATGGTAAAATTTATAGACAAAAGTATGAAAGAGGAGTTCCGACTTCAGAAATAAAAGTTGTTGGAGAATCTAAATCAACAGGAACTATAATACAATTCAAACCTGATGACACTATATTTGAAGAAGTAGAATATAAATACGATACGTTAGAATATAGATTAAGAGAATTAGCATTCCTAAACAAAGGAATAAAAATAATATTAGAAGATAAAAGATTAGAACAAGAAAAAATAAAGGAATTTCATTATGATGGTGGTTTAATCGAATTTGTTAAACACCTAAATAAAACAAAAACAGGAATTCACGATGATATAATTTATATAGAGAAAAAAGCAAAAGATAATATGGTAGAAGTAGCGTTACAGTACACTGATGGCTATACAGAGAACATATATTCCTTTGCAAACAACATAAATACTCATGAGGGTGGAACTCACTTAAGTGGGTTCAAAACTGCTATGACTAAAGTTGTAAATGAGTATGCTAGAAAAAATGGAATATTAAAAGAAAAGGATACAAATCTTTTAGGAGAGGACATAAGAGAAGGTCTTACAGCTGTTATATCTATTAAACTTCCTGAACCTCAATTTGAAGGACAAACAAAAACTAAATTAGGAAATACAGCTATTAGAGGTATCGTAGATAGTGTAACAGTTGAAGAGATAGGGTCTTTCTTGGAAGAGAATCCTACAACTGCTAGAATAATAGTTGATAAAGCTTTAAGAGCTCAAAGGGCTAGAGAAGCTGCAAAAAAAGCGAGAGAATTAACTAGAAGGAAAAGTGTACTTGAGAGTACATCATTACCTGGGAAATTAGCTGACTGTGCAGAAAAAGATCCTTCTAAGAGTGAAATATTCTTAGTCGAAGGGGATTCTGCCGGAGGTTCAGCGAAACAAGGTAGAGATAGACATTCTCAAGCAATATTACCATTAAGAGGTAAAATACTTAATGTCGAAAAGTCTAGATTAGATAAAATATTATCATCAGATGAAATAAGAAATATGATAACTGCATATGGTTGCGGTGTAGGTGATGATTTTGATTTAGAAAAGGCTAGGTATCATAAAATCGTAATAATGACCGATGCCGATGTAGATGGAGCTCACATAAGAACACTGTTACTTACATTCTTCTTTAGATACATGAAACCACTTATAGAACAAGGATATATTTATATAGCTCAACCGCCTTTATACAAGGTTAAAAAACAAAAGAAAGAGCATTATGTATATTCAGATAAAGAGTTAAATGTTTTATTAGAGGAAATAGGAAGAACTGGAATAGAACTTCAAAGATACAAAGGTCTTGGAGAAATGAACGCAGAGCAGCTTTGGGATACAACTATGAATCCTGAGACTAGAACTTTATTACAAGTGTCAATAGAAGATGCATCTATGGCAGATGAAATATTCTCGATGCTTATGGGTGATAAAGTAGCTCCAAGAAAAGAATTTATAGAAGAAAATGCAAGATATGTTAGAAATTTAGACATATAAGAGAGGGGATGAGTGTTAATGGAAGAAAATAATAGAATACTCCCTATTGAAATAGGTCATGAAATGAAAAAATCGTATATTGATTATGCGATGAGTGTTATAGCTGGACGTGCACTTCCTGATGTAAGGGATGGACTTAAGCCGGTTCATAGAAGAATACTATACTCAATGAGTGAATTAAACTTAACACCAGATAAACCATATAGAAAGTCTGCTCGTATTGTCGGGGACGTTCTAGGGAAGTACCATCCACATGGAGATACTGCTGTTTATTTTGCAATGGTAAGAATGGCTCAAGAGTTCTCAACTAGAGGACTTTTAGTTGATGGACATGGTAACTTTGGTTCTGTAGATGGAGATTCACCAGCAGCAATGCGTTACACTGAAGCTAAAATGAGTAAATTAGCGTTAGAATTATTAAGAGACATAGATAAAGAAACTGTAGATTTTATACCAAACTTTGATGAATCTTTAAAAGAGCCATCAGTTCTGCCTTGTAGGTTCCCAAATCTTTTAGTTAATGGGTCAAATGGAATAGCTGTTGGTATGGCTACATCTATACCTCCTCATAACTTAGGAGAAGTAATTGATGCTACAATACATCTTATAGATAATGAGGATTGTAGTATTGAAGATTTGATTCAATTTATACAAGGACCAGACTTCCCAACTGCTGCAATAATAATGGGTAAAGAAAATATATATGAAGCCTATAGAACAGGAAGAGGAAAAGTTAAAGTAAGAGCTAGGGCTTACATAGAAGAACTAGCTAAGGGAAAACAACAAATAGTTGTAACTGAAATACCATATCAAGTAAATAAGGCTAAGTTAGTTGAAAAAATAGCTGAGTTGGTTAAAGATAAAAAAGTTGAAGGAATCTCTGATTTAAGAGATGAGAGTAATAGAGATGGTATGAGAGTAGTTATAGAGCTTAAGAGAGATGCAAATGCAAACATAGTTTTAAATAAGCTGTATAAACACTCACAAATGGAAGATACATTTAGTATAATAATGCTAGCATTAGTAAATGGAGAGCCTAAGGTTTTAAATCTAAAGCAAGCATTATATCACTATGTACAACATCAAAAAGATGTAGTTACTAGAAGAATTAAGTTTGACTTAAATAAAGCTGAAGCAAGAGCACATATTTTAGAAGGATTAAGAATAGCATTAGACAATCTAGATGAGGTTATAAAGCTTATAAGAGGATCTAAGACTGCTCAAGAAGCTAAAGAAGGCTTAATCAACAGATTTAATCTTTCGGAGCTGCAATCTCAAGCAATACTTGATATGAAGCTTCAAAGACTTACAGGATTAGAAAGAGATAAAATAGAAGCTGAGTATGAAGAATTACTTAAAAAGATAAATAAATTAATAGAAATATTAAGTAATGAAAGATTGCTTATGAATGTTATAAAACAAGAATTAACTATAATAAAAGAAAACTACTCAGATGATAGAAGAACTGAAATAAAACATGCTGAAGGCGAAATAGACATGAGAGATCTTATAGAAAATGAGGAAGTGGCTGTAACTCTTACTCATTTTGGATACATAAAGAGAATGCCTATAGATACATATAAGAGCCAAAACAGAGGTGGAAGAGGTATTTCAGCTCTTACTACAAGAGAAGAAGATTTTATTAAAGAGCTAATAACGACTCATACACATAATAGATTACTATTCTTTACAAATAAAGGTAGAGTATATAGACTAAATGCATATGAAATACCAGAAGCTAAGAGACAAGCTAAAGGAACAGCTATAGTTAACTTATTACAGTTAAACAGCGATGAAAAAATTGCTACTATGATATCTATAGATGATAATAGTGATTCAGAATACTTATTATTATCTACTAAAAAAGGAATAGTTAAAAAGACTAAACGTGAAGAGTTTAAAAATATAAACAAATCAGGGTTAATAGCAATAGGATTAAGAGAAGATGACGAGCTTATTGGCGTTAAAGTAACTGATGGTAGTGAAGATGTTTTATTAGTTACGCAAGGTGGTATGTCTATAAGATTTAATGAAAATGATATAAGACATATGGGAAGAACGGCTATGGGCGTAAAAGGTATCTCTTTAAATAGGGATGATAAAGTTGTAGCTATGAATCTTTGTAGTGAAGGAACTGAGTTATTAGTTGTTAGTGGTAATGGTTTTGGAAAAAGAACATCAATAGAAGAATACAGAGCTCAAATAAGAGCAGGTAAAGGTATTAAGACTTATAATATAGCAGATAAAACAGGAGATATAGTCGGAGCTCAAATGGTAAATGAAGATGATGAGATGATGATTATAAATTCAAATGGAGTATTAATAAGGCTTAGAGTAAATGAAATATCTTTATTTGGAAGAGTTACTAGTGGTGTTAAATTAATGAAAACTGATGATGAAGTTAATGTAGTTTCAATTGCAAAGATAGAAGTAGAAGAATAGGGTATATAAACCCTATTCTTTTTGCATAATTATATATATAATATTTATATAAAATAAGAAAGGAGTATAATTATTATGAGTAGAAATAAGGGAAAAATTTTTTTTCTAGGATCGGTGTTAGGATTTTTACTAGGTTTATTTTTAGCACCTAAAAAAGGTTCAGAATTAAGAAAAGAAGTTAAAGATAAGGTAGAAGATATAAAAGAAAATCCGAAAGAAGTTTTAGAAGAAACAATTAAAACTGTTAAAGATAAGATTACAAATATAGTTGATGACTGTGATGTTGACGATATAAACATAGTTGAAGATGAAATAATAATAAGCAAGACTTTTGAAGATGAGGGAGATAATGTGTAATGGATGCAGTGGGATGGCAAATAGGAGCTATTTTATTTGGGGTATCGGCGTTAATAATTGCTATATATTTAGCAAAACTAATAAATAGTGCAACTAAAGTTGTTGAAAAAGCATATAAAATAGTAGATTATAATGAAAGACATATACATGAAACTATAGAAAATTTTGCAGCAATTACAAAAAGTACGGAAGATATTGTCGGTTTAGCCAGTGGTGTAACTAGTATAACAAAGGTATTTAGATTTTTTAAAAAATAATAAGGAGGGACTATGATGTCTGTAAATATAGAATCAAGACTTGATAATAATTTTTGGAATGTAGAGCTAAATGGAGAGCTAGATGTAGCTGGAGCTGATAAAGTTAAAGCTTATTTGAACAGATTAATAGAAGAGCAACCAGTTGATATAAAAATAGATTTTACTAATTTAGAGTACATAGATTCAACAGGATTAGGAGCATTAATAGGAGTGCTTAAAAGATTGAAAGTTAATGAAAAGGATATATATGTATTAAATCCTAGAAAAAATGTTAAGAAAATTTTTAGTATAACAGGTTTAGATAAAATATTTAAAGTGGAGGGATAAGTTTTGGATTTAGAAACTATAAAAATGGAAGTTACGTCTAATCCAGAATACGTAAGCATTATAAGATTAACAGTTTCTGGAATAGCAAATAAAATTGGATTTTCTTTAGATGATATAGAAGATATAAAGGTAGCAGTATCAGAAGCTTGTACAAATGCTATAAAACATAGTTTAGACGATAAATTTTTAGTTCAATTTTCTATACTAGAAAATGCTCTAACAATAGAAGTAGAAGATAAAGGAAGCGGATATGATGTACAATCCCTACAAGAGCCAGATTTAACAGACCCAAAAGAAAGCGGATTAGGCTTATTTATAATAAAGACATTAATGGATGAAGTAAGCACTACATCTAACAGTAATGAGGGTACTAGAGTTAAAATGACTAAATATTTAGGAGTTGGTATTTAATGAAGAATGTAGCTAATGCTACAAGCTATATGGACATGGAAACCAAAGAGTTGTTTAGCATATATAGCAAGAATAAAAACGTAGAAATAAGAAATATTCTAATAGAAAGACATATGTATTTAGCTAATATATTAGCTAAAAAATATATTAATAAAGGTGTAGAATTTGATGATATTTTTCAAGTGGCATCTTTAGCTTTAATATATGCAATTGATAGATATGACATTGAAAAAGGATATGAATTTTCAAGTTTTGCAACGCCTACTATAATAGGAGAAATAAAGAAATACTTTAGAGATAAAGTTTGGACAGTAAAAGTACCTAGAAGGATTCAAGAGTTAAGCAAAAAAATAAGTGATGCTAAGTTATTATTAGAACAAAAGAATAAGCAAAGTCCAAAAGCTATAGATATAGCAAACTACTTAGACTGCACAGAAGAAGAAGTATTAGAGGCTATGGAAGCTTCATACGGATACCAACCAATGTCTTTAGATGCATCTAGTAATGACGATTCAGAGGATAAGGAAATAAGTCTAAAAGATAAAATTGGTCAGGAAGAAAGTAGTTTTGGAAATATAGAGAATATGGACTTTATAAATAAGTTTATAGAATCATTAAATGAACTAGAAGTAAAAATATTTAAAGATAGATTCTTTTTAGATAAAACACAATCAATTATAGCTAAAGATTTAGATATATCTCAAATGACAGTTTCAAGATTAGAGAGAAAAATAATTGAGAAGTTAAAGAAAGAATATGAAAAGAATTCATAAAAATAAAAAAATAAAATTAAATTTTAAAAAATAGTTGACTTACTGTTTAATTCATAGTATAGTATTACTTGTCCTTAAGAAAGGGCAAAATAAGAAAATGAACTTTGAAAATTAAACAGTAGGTTAATTATATAAATTCTTTTTAAAGAATTAAACAACAAACAACCAAGCCAGATATTCAGATAATGATTAGCTGAGCGATGGACAACTTTTTAAATT
>NZ_JAKEDR010000086.1 GCF_023653455.1 Paraclostridium ghonii | reverse complement strand
GTATTATATAAGGAGATGAGTATTTATGAGAATAGAGCTAGATGCAAGGGGACTAGCATGTCCTAAACCAGTTATAAATACTAAAAAAGAACTAGATAGTATTGAACAAGGGGTAGTAGAAGTAACTGTAGATAATGAAATAGCTAAGGAAAATATATTAAAATTAGCAAAATCAAACAACTTTGAAGCTAATGTATTAAAAACAGAAAAAGATTCTATTTGTATAGAGATTATAAAAGGCGAAAATGTTATAATAGAAGAAAAATCACAAGAGTCTTTATCAGATACATGTATATTTATAAAGTCAGATAAAATAGGAAGTGGAAATGATGAATTAGGACATGTACTTATGAAAGGATATATATATACTTTAACAGAAAGTAAGCCATATCCAAAAAGTGTATTATTTGTTAATAGCGCAGTAAAGTTAACAACTGAAAATGAAGCTACAATAGAAAATCTAAAAATATTACAAGATGCAGGTGTTGAAATATTATCTTGCGGAACATGTTTAGATTACTATGGGTTAAAAGAAGAATTAAAAGTTGGAGCTGTAACAAATATGTATACAATTGTAGAATCAATGAACAATTCATCAAAAACTATATCTATATAACTAATAAAGACTACATGACAAAGTTTATGTAGTCTTTATTTATATAAAATCAATGTATAAAGGCATAGGAAAGGAAAATAAAAATGAACGAAATGTATATAGTAGCTTTTAATTCAACACATCATGCTATAAGAACAGATAAAG
Organism: Paraclostridium ghonii; assembly: GCF_023653455.1. Classification (GTDB taxonomy): domain Bacteria; phylum Bacillota; class Clostridia; order Peptostreptococcales; family Peptostreptococcaceae; genus Paraclostridium; species Paraclostridium ghonii. The sequence continues at coordinate 13,388 of NZ_JAKEDR010000086.1, read as the reverse complement.
TTTTAAATGAAAAAAACTTAAAAGTAACAACTTTACCAACTCCTAGAGAAATAAGTTCTAGTTGCGGAATTTCAGTTAGATTTTTAAAAGAAGATATGGATACAATAGTAGAATCGTTAGAAGAAAATGAAATTTTATATCATGGAATATTTAAAGTATGTAGAGTAACTGGAGGCCAAAAGGAAATAACTAAATTAAGATAGGAGTGATATAAATGCCAATGAAGCTAAACATAGGAGATATTGTAGAACTAAAGAAACCTCATCCATGTGGAAGTAAGGAATTTGAGATAGCAAGAGCTGGAATGGATTTTAAAATAAGATGTATAAAATGTGATAGAGTATTAATGCTAGACAGACAAACTTTGGAAAAAAGGATAAAAAGAGTAAAAGAACTTTAAAGAAACGTTTTCTTTTGATATAATTAAATTGGGAAAACATTTTACCAAAGGGGGAACTTAAATTATGGCTATAAAATTTGCAAGAAGAATGGAAGGATTAAAAGGATCTGAGATTCGTGAGCTTTTAAAATTAACACAAAAACCTGAAATAATATCTTTTGCAGGTGGACTTCCAGCTCCTGAGCTATTTCCAGTAGATGAAATGGTAGAGGTATCAAGAATGGTTCTAGAAGAATCAGGAAGAGAAGCTCTTCAATATGCAACAACAGAAGGATTTAATCCTTTAAGAGAACATATAGCTGAAAGAATGAATAGAAAGTTAAAAACTAATATATCAAAAGAGGATCTATTAATAACAAGTGGATCTCAACAAGGTTTAGACTTTGCAGGTAAAATTTTCTTAGATGAGGGAGATGTAGTTTTAGTAGAAAGCCCATCATACTTAGGGGCACTTAATGCTTTTAAAGCTTATTGTCCTAAATTTATAGAAGTACCAACTGATAAAGGTGGTATGGTAATTGAAGAATTAGAAAAGATTTTAGAAACAACAGAAAATGTAAAAATGATATATGTTATACCAGATTTCCAAAATCCAACAGGAAAAACATGGTCTATGGAAAGACGTAAGAGATTCATGGATGTCATAAATAAGTTTGAAATACCAGTAATAGAAGATAACCCATATGGAGAATTAAGATTTGAAGGTGAGATGTTACCATCTTTAAGAGCTATGGATGAAAAAGGACTAGTAGCATTCTTAGGTTCATTCTCTAAGATATTCTGTCCAGGATATAGAATAGGTTGGGTTGCTGCCTCTCCAGAAATGTTATCTAAATTTATATTTGTTAAGCAAGGAGCAGATTTACAAGCATCTACTATATCTCAAAGAGAAGTTAGCAAATTTATAGATGTGTATGATTTAGATGGACATGTTGAAAAAATAAAATCAGTTTATAGTAAACGTAGAGACTTAATGTTAAAAACAATGGATGAAACTTTCCCAGAAGGAATAGAATATACATATCCAGAAGGTGGATTATTTACTTGGGTAGAGTTACCAGCGCATTTAGATGCAAGAGAAATAATGAAAAAATGCTTAGAAAAAAATGTTGCTTATGTTCCAGGTGGATCATTCTTCCCTAATGGTGGAAAAGAAAATTCATTTAGATTAAACTACTCTAATATGCCTGACGAAAAAATAGTTGAAGGTATTAAGAGATTAGCAGAAGTATTAAAAGATACTCTTGCTCAAGGTGTAAATGTTTAAACATAAAAATATAAATATAAAAAAATAGTGACCTTTCGGTCACTATTTTTTTAGGGGAGATTAAGATGAAATATATTAAGGTTATGGGGGTTATACCTTATAGGTTTAACAAATTTAAAATCTTTATACTCTGTTACTGAGATTTTTTATTATAAAGGATATATTTCCAATTTTAGTATAAAAGAAAATAAAATTGACAATTAAATTTATTAGTGATAGAATGTGTAAAGTATGAGATTTTAATCTCATTTCTCTGCTCTGCATAGCAGAGCCGTAAGTCCAAAGGGAGGTGAATCGTGTGAAGAATTATGAATTAGTTTTCGTATTAAAGCCTAATACAGATGAAGAAACAAAAGCAGCTGTATTAAACAAGGTTAAAGAAGTTGTAGCAACTGAAGGTGAAGTTGAAACTGTAGATACTTGGGGTAACAAGAAGTTAGCATACCCAATAGCTAAGTTCACTGAAGGTTACTATGTATTAGTTAACTTTAAGTCTGGTATTGAAGTTCCTAAGGAAATAGACAGAAACTTAAAGATAAACGAGAACGTAATAAGACATATGATAGTTGTTGCTTAATAACTAGTATATAAATTTTACGTAATAGGCGGTGTTTAAATGAATCATGTTGTATTAGTGGGAAGATTAACAAAGGATCCTGAGTTAAGATATATCCCAGGGACAGGAACAGCCGTTGCAACATTCAGTATTGCCATTGATAGAGATTATGCTAAAAAAGATGGCAGCAGAGATACTGATTTTATACCGGTTGAGGTAATGGGTAAGCCTGCTGAATTTTGTGCAAATTATATATCAAAAGGTAGATTAGTTGCCATACAAGGTTCAATAAGAGTAGACAATTATCAAACTCAATCAGGAGAAAGAAGAACTTTTACTAAGGTAAGTGCGCGAAATATACAAGCCTTAGATAGTAATAAAAATAGATCGGATAGTCCATATCAAAATCAAGGGGCCGAACCTAGTTTTGAGCCAAGCTTTGAGCCTACAGGATTAGATCCTCAAGGATTCCAAGCTATAGATGATGATGATATACCATTCTAAAAAGGAGGGAAAAATACATGATAAACAAAAAGAGACGTAAGAAAAAAAGAGTTTGTCAATTCTGTGCAGATAAAAATGCTAAGATAGACTACAAAAACACTCAAAGATTACAAAAATACGTAACTGAAAGAGGTAAAATATTACCTAGAAGAATAGCTGGTACTTGTGCTAAGCATCAAAGAGAATTAACAGTTGCTATAAAAAGAGCTAGAAACTTAGCTTTATTACCATATACATTAGACTAAAAAAAGGACGAGCCTTTAAGGGCTCGTTTTTTTTTATTGGTTAAAACTACTATGATTTATGATATAATATTTATATATTAAGGAGGGGGGACATAGTGAGACTAGATAAAAACTCAGAAATAACTAAAAACATAAAAATTATTGAATGGATGAAAACAGAATTAATAATAAGCTTAGGGGACTTATTTAACCTTTTATTTAAGGGGACTAGACCTGTAGATCAAATATTACAAGATACTCTAGCTAATATAGTTATGGTTACATATTTACTATCAAAGAGGCTTGGAATTAGCTTTAAGGAAATAGATTATAAAATAAAGGAAAAGATAAAAGATGGAATAGAGGAAGACCATAGTGTTGAAAGATGGTATGGAGATTTATCCAATCTTAAAAATTACTTAGACAATAGGGAGTGATATTAATTTGAATAATAGAGCTAAATTAACTCAAGCGGCAATAATTACTGCAATAGCTATAGGGATTTGCCTTGTTACAGTATATGTTCCGTTTTTAGGGTTACTTGCGCTTATTCTTCCTGTTCCATATGCTATAATATCAACAACTTCAGGATATAAGTATGCATTAATTTCATCTATATCCTCTTTTTTTATATTGGTATTAACTGTAGACGTAGTACATGCTTTAAATTTACTTATAATGTGTATACTTCCAGGGATAGCAGTGGGATATAGAATTAATAAAGATAGCAAAATAGAAGGTGAAAATAAAAACTTTACACCTATATATTTTGGAACTATAGCATTTATCCTATCTATAATCGTATTTTTTGCAATGTCAAAAGTGTTATTTAATATAGATTTATTAGCAGATATATCAAAATCTATAAAAGAAATAGTAGAAGCTCAATATGCGGTTATGGAAAGTACTAATATGATGCCTAAAGAAAATATTACAGTTAAAGATATGATTGAAATTTTCCAAAATATAATACCTACAGCGTTATTTTTGTATAGTATAATAGCATCATTAATAACATATTATGTAGAAGCCTTTATTTTAAGAAGAATAAAAATATTAAATTACCAATTACCAAAGTTTTCAGAGTTTTATTTACCAGGAAATGCTATAGTAACATCACTAATATTATATTTATTAGTAATGTTTTTAGAGATGCTGAATACAGGACTTTATACAGATGCAATAATGTTGAACATTCAATCAGTGTTTAGTATACTGTTTTTAATACAAGGTATATCAGTATCTATTTATTTTATAAAAGAATGGAAAGCTAAATCTCCAGGGAAGATAGTATTTGCAGTAATGGTGGTACTTTTATTATCAGGGTCTATGATTTTAAGTTTTGTAGGAATGTTAGACAGTGCAATTGATTTTAGAAAGGTAAGAAACTACAAATCCACTTAGGAGGTAGAAATGTTTAATAAGTCGACCTTTAAATTTAATATGCCAGAAATAAATGCATATATAGTGGTTATTGGGATTCTTAGTCTTATATTAATGTATTACAATATATATATAGGAGCTGTTGTATTTATGCTCTTTATATATATTGTTTTCCACAATTGGAGAACAAGAGATATAAGGAGAAAAGAATGGAATAAATATATTCAAGATTTAGCTGTAGACATTGATGAAGTAACAAAAAAAGCTATACTAAATTTACCAATACCATTATGTATTTTGGAATTTGATGGTAGTATTACATGGTACAACGCTAAGTTCCATGAAATTACAGAAAAAGAAGATGCCTTAGGTATGAATATAGAAACTCTTGTTAAAAATATAAATTTAAGAAAAGTATTAAATGAAAACAAAGAGTTATATACAGATATAAACTATAAGGGAAGACAGTATACTATAGTTTATAATATTATAAAAAGCGATCAAGAAGATAAAACTAAGTATTTAATGATGCTTTACTGGATTGATAAAACTGATTACTTAGATTTAAAGACTAAGTATGATGAAGAGAAAAATGTAGTAGCTACTATACAAGTAGATGGATATGAGGAAGTGCTACAAAGCGCTCCTGAAGAGAGAAGACCTTTAATCAATGTAGAAATTGATAAGATATTAGCATCATTAGAGTCAAGTTGTAATGGTGCCCTTGAAAAAACTGCGAATGATAAATATTTCTTAGTTTTAAGTAAGAATGAATTAGATAAGTTAGAAGCAGATAAATTCTCTATACTAGATAAGATAAGAGAAATTGACCAAGAAAATAATTTACCTGTTACAATAAGTATAGGTATAGGAATAGAAGGAAAAACAATTAATGATAATTTCAAACTAGCAAAGGGAGCACTAGACTTAGCTCTTGGTAGAGGTGGAGATCAAGCCGTAATAAAAACTAAAGACAAGTCTATTTTCTACGGAGGAAAATCAAAAGCTGTAGAAAAGAAAACTAAAGTAAAATCAAGACTTATAGGGCATGCTCTTAGAGAAATTATATTAGAAAGTAAAGAGATATATATAATGGGACATAAATACCCTGATATGGATGCAATGGGATCTGCAGTAGGTATTTATGACATATGTAAAGCTTGTAATAAAAAGGCACATATAGTTTTAAATAGTTCTAATGATTCTATTGATGAGTTTGTAATTAGATTAAAAAAATCTGATTACTATAACAATATCTTTGTATCAAGAGAAGATGCTATTAAAAATTGTTATAAAGAAACTTTAGTAATAGTAGTTGATACTCATAGACCAAACTTTACTGAATGTCCTGAGTTATTAGCCATATCTGATAAAGTAGTTGTAATAGATCATCACAGAAGAGGTGTGGAGTTTATAAATGACACAGTTCTTTTATTCCATGAAACTTATGTATCATCTACTTGTGAGATGGTAACTGAACTAGTTCAGTATATGGAAGATGATGTTAAAATAAATAAAACAACAGCAGAAGGATTAATGGCAGGTATAAGTTTAGATACTAAAAACTTTGCATTTAAGACTGGTGTTAGAACTTTTGAAGCAGCATCATATTTGAAAAAATCAGGAGCAGATACAATACAGGTTAAGAAACTATTTAACTCTAACCTAGAAGACTTTGTAACTAAAGCAGAGATAATTCAAAGCACTAAAGTTATAAATGATAAGATTTGTTTAGCTTATTGTAAGTCGGATATAACCAATATAAATATAGTTGTAGCTCAAGCTGCAGATGAACTTTTAAGTATAAAAGATGTAGAAGCATCATTTGTCTTAGGAAAAACAAAATCAGGAACTATATTTATAAGTGCTAGATCATTAGGATCTATTAATGTACATGTACTGATGGAAAAACTAGGTGGCGGGGGCCACATTGATATAGCAGGAGCTCAACTTGAAGGAGTCTCTTTAGAAGAAGGATATAATATGGTATCAGACATCATAACACAATATCTAGAGGAGGAAGAAGAGTAATGAAAGTTATATTATTAAAAGACATAAAAGGAACAGGAAAAAAAGGCGATATAAAGGAAGTTAGTGATGGATACGCTAGAAACTTTTTATTCCCTAAAAAACTAGCAGTTCAAGCTGGAAATACAGAGTTAAAAGAATTAAAAGAAAAACAAACATCTCAACAAATAAAAGAACAAAAAGAATATGAAGCAGCAGTTGAATTAGGAAAGAAAATGGAAGAAATGAATGTAACTATGTATTCTAAAGCTGGTGACGGTGGAAGATTATTCGGTTCTATAACATCTAAAGATATAGCTGCTCAAATAAAGAAAGAGCATGGAATAGATGTAGACAAGAGAAAAGTTATTTTAGATGAACCTATAAGAACTTTAGGTTCAAGATTTGTTGAAATAAAAATACATCAAAAAGTAGTTACTAAAATGAGAGTAGACATAAAAGAAAAACAATAAGAAAAACACTAGAGGTGAGATAAATGGAGGATATAGGTAGAATTCCTCCACATAGTGTGGAGTCTGAGCAATCTATACTAGGATCTATACTATTAGATAAAGAGGCTATAATTACTGTCACAGAAACTATAAAGCCTGAAGACTTTTATAAAGAAGCTCATAAAATTATATATGAGTGCATGATGAAACTAAACAATAAAAGTGAACCTATAGATTTAATAACTCTTACAGAAGAGTTAAAGAAACAAGGTCATTTAGAAGATATAGGAGGAATAAGCTATATAACGAGCTTATCTACGATAGTACCTACAACTTCAAATGTTAAGTATTATGCAGACATAGTAAAAGAGAAATCAGTTTTAAGAAAGCTTATAAAAGTATCTAATGATATATTAAACTTAGGATATGATAGTTCAATAAAAGTAGAAGACATTTTAGAAAAAGCAGAAAAGCGAATATTTGATATATCTCAAGAAAAATCCAGTGAAGATTTTCAAACTATAAATTCAGTACTTATGGATACTTATGATATGATAGAAAAGTTATATACGAATAAAGAAGATATAACTGGAATAACTACTGGATTTGAAGACTTAAATAAGAAAACTAATGGATTACAAAGAACGGACTTAATACTTGTTGCAGCACGTCCTGCCATGGGTAAAACAGCATTTTCGCTTAACTTAGTCCAAAATGCAGCACTTAAAGGAAATGCATCCGTAGCTGTATTTAGTTTGGAGATGTCAAAGGAACAATTAGTTCAACGTATGCTATCTGCACAATCTCATGTAGAATTGAAAAAGATAAAAACTGGTAATTTAGATGAAAATGACTGGCCTAGAATTATCGATGCTATGTCTGTATTATCTAATGCTAGTATATATATAGACGATACACCTGGGATAAGAATAGGTGAATTAAGATCAAAGTGTAGAAAGTTAAAAATTGAAAAAGGGCTAGACCTAATACTTATAGATTACCTTCAACTTATGGAAGGTGATGGAGGTAATGAGAGTAGACAACAAGAAATATCGAAAATTTCTAGATCTTTGAAAATAATAGCTAAGGAATTAAATTGTCCTGTAGTAGCATTATCTCAGTTATCACGTGCACCAGAACAAAGATCAGATCATAGACCTATGTTAGCGGATTTAAGAGAGTCTGGAGCTATAGAGCAGGATGCAGATATAGTAATGTTCCTGTATAGAGATGAATATTATCATCCTGATTCAGAAAGAAAGAATATAGGAGAAATTATAATAGCTAAAAATAGACATGGGGAAACTGGATCTGTTGAACTTGTTTGGTTGGGCGAAATACAAAAATTTGCTAATAAAGCTAGAGAAATGTAATAAAAAAATATCCACATGTTGATAATTTTATAAAAAATAATCATATGTGGATATTTTTTACGCTTAAAGATATTACACTTATTAAAAAACTGTAGATAATCTGTAAAAATTAGTTATATTAACTACTATATTTTGAGCGTAAAAAAGGATTTTGAGCAACGGACGAAGTCGTTGGCGACATGAAATGGTTCGCAGACGTAGTCGCTCAAGCGAAGCGAATTTTTTATTTTTTTAATTTAAGGTTATGAAAAACGATATCCACAATTTCCACAGACAAGTTGTGGATAAATAGTGGATAAATAGAGAACAAAAAAAGCAAGCTAATTAGCTTGCTTTCTTATAATTAGTATAATTTATCCAACGGGGGAGAAAAAATGATAAATATAATATATATATATCCAAATACAGATTTTATAAACAATGAAATTAATATATGTAGAATAATTGATAACAAAGATAAAGAAACTATAGTTTTATATGGAGTTAGAAAAAATAATGAACTAAAAATATACATTACAAACACATTTACTGGAGATAATAAACTAGTAAAAAGAATTAATGATGTAAATAAAATAATTGAATTTATAGAAGTTAATAAAGTCGAAATAAAAGGATTAGAAAACTTAGAACATGTGGAAAAATACATACTAAATAAAATAGGTTAACAAAAAAGGTTTTGAAAATGAAGCGAATGTTTGGTAAAATAAGAAAGTAAGTGTTCGAATAAAATAATTAGAGGTGAATTAATATGAAAACTGTTGCTATAGTAGGCTCTCAATGGGGAGACGAAGGTAAGGGTAAAGTTATAGACTATTTAGCTACACAAGCAGACGTAGTAGTAAGAGGACAAGGTGGAAACAATGCAGGGCATACATTAGTTGTTGATGGAAAGAAATATGCATTACACCTAATACCATCAGGAGTATTAAATCCAGAAACTATAAATGTAATAGGTAACGGAATAGTATTTGATCCAAAAGGATTTTTAGAGGAGTTAGCTAAATTAAATGCAGATAATATAGATACTAAAAATATAAAAATAAGTGATAGAGCTCATGTAATATTCCCATATCACAAAGAATTAGATGCTTTAGCTGAAGAAGCTAGAGGCGATAACAAAATAGGTACTACTAAAAAAGGTATAGGACCTTGTTACATGGATAAAACAGAAAGATCTGGACTAAGAATATGTGACTTAATGGATAAAGAAATATTCGCTAAAAAGTTAAAATCTCAAATAGAAGCTAAAAACAAAATAGCTAAAAACATATATGGAGCAGAAGAGTTTGACTTCGATGCTATATACAATGAATACTTAGGGTATGCAGAGCAAATAAGATCTTACGTAGATGATACATCAGTTGTTGTATACGAAGCTATAAAAGCAGGAAAGAAAGTCTTATTTGAAGGAGCTCAAGGTACATTACTAGACTTAGATTTAGGAACGTATCCGTTCGTAACATCTTCTCATCCTACATCAGGAGGATTCTCTGTAGGAGCTGGTATTGGACCTAACATGATAAAAGATGTTGTAGGTATAGTAAAATCGTATACTACTAGAGTTGGAGAAGGCCCATTTGTTACAGAGTTAAACGATGAAACAGGGGATAAGATAAGAACTCAAGGAAGAGAGTTTGGAACAACTACAGGTAGAGCTAGAAGATGTGGATGGTTCGATGCTGTAATAGTTAGATATGCAGCTAGAGTTAATGGACTAACTAGTATATCTTTAATGTTACTAGATGTTTTAACTGGGTTTGATACAGTTAAAATATGTACATCTTACCAAATGGGAGATAAAGTATTAAAAGAATTCCCAGCTTCATTAGAAGACTTAGCTAAGTGCGAACCTATATATGAAGAATTAGAAGGATGGTCAGAAGATTTAACAGGTATAGAAAAATATGAAGATCTTCCACAAAATGCTAAGAAATATATAGCTAAAATAGAAGAGTTAATTGGAGTAAGCGTAGATATGGTTTCAGTTGGACCAAATAGAGCTCAAACTATAGTAAGAAAGAATATATTCTAATTAAATTATAATAATAAAAAGTAGTTAATTAAAAATTAACTACTTTTTATGTGCTATTTTGCTAAAAATTAACTTATATTTTTAGAATTAAAATAGATTAAACCATTGAAAAATAGGGTATTTAAATAATTTACTTAAAAAAATTAAAAAAATTTACAAAAAGTGTTGACGAAAGTTAATAAAGCTAATATAATAGTATTTGTTGATGAGACAGACGAAAAAAGTCGAAAAACATCTCAGTAAAAGATGATCCATTAGCTCAGTCGGTAGAGCACCTGACTTTTAATCAGGGTGTCCCGCGTTCGAGTCGCGGATGGATCACCATTTTTTTTGTACGGCCCATTGGTCAAGCGGTCAAGACACCGCCCTTTCACGGCGGTAACAGGGGTTCGATTCCCCTATGGGTCACCAATAATTTTGGGATTATAGCTCAGCTGGGAGAGCACCTGCCTTACAAGCAGGGGGTCACAGGTTCGAGCCCTGTTAATCCCACCATATATATGCGGCCTGGTAGTTCAGTTGGTTAGAATGCCAGCCTGTCACGCTGGAGGTCGAGGGTTCGAGTCCCTTCCAGGTCGCCAACACACATGCTAGTGTGGCTCAACGGTAGAGCAGCTGACTTGTAATCAGCAGGTTGTAGGTTCGATTCCTATCACTAGCTCCAAAAAAGATGATCCATTAGCTCAGTCGGTAGAGCACCTGACTTTTAATCAGGGTGTCCCGCGTTCGAGTCGCGGATGGATCACCATTTTTTTTTGCAAAAATATATATGGCCCATTGGTCAAGCGGTCAAGACACCGCCCTTTCACGGCGGTAACAGGGGTTCGATTCCCCTATGGGTCACCAGCATTTGGGATTATAGCTCAGCTGGGAGAGCACCTGCCTTACAAGCAGGGGGTCACAGGTTCGAGCCCTGTTAATCCCACCAGTAAACTCTTGGATTTTATCTAAGAGTTTTTTTGTGTTTAAAAAATTATTAGGGTTAAGAAAAAATTGGAAATTAGGTATAATAGTTATATAAACATAAAAAAATGTACAGGGGATATATATGATAGAAATAATTTTGTGTGAAGATCAAATAGAGCATCAGAAAACGATAGTAAAATTCTTAGAAAAGATATTAGGAGAAAATAGTATTAATTACAATTTAAAGATATATATAAGTGGAGAAGAATTAATTGATAATTATCCAGAAAATACAGATATATTTATCTTAGATATTCAGATGGATAAAATAACTGGAATGGATGTTGCTAGAAAAATAAGAGAAATAGATAAAAACAAACCAGAAATAATTTTTACAACATCGCTTATTGAATATATACAAGAAGGATACGAAGTAAGAGCTTATCGTTATTTATTAAAACCTATAAAATATGATGATTTAAAAAATCATATTTTAAATTGTATAAATGAAGTTTTAAATAAAAAAGATAAGTTTATATTGATTGAAAGTAAAAATGAAACTTATAAAATAAATATAGAAGATATAACCTATATTGAAATTCAAAGAAAAGATATGAGTATACATACTGAAAATAAAATTTATGAAACTAAGATGACTATGGATAAAATAGAAAAAGAATTGAAAAATCATAAATTTTATAGATGCCATAAAAGTTTCTTAGTAAATATAAATTATGTAGAAAATATAAAACAATATGTAGCTATACTTGAAAATAAAGAAGAAGTTTTGATAAGTAGGCATAGATTTAAGGAATTTAAAAGTAAGTTTTTAAGTTCTTTAGGAGAAAAATTATGTTAAAAGTTGAATTAATATTAAGTATAGGTAGATTTATACGTGCATTTGTTGAGTATTTTGTTTTTGTGAAAATATTAAATTGCATAGAAGAAAGAAAATATGAAAAAAGATATTTAGATATTATATTTTTATTAATTGGAGTTGTAGAGTCAATAATCATGTTTAATATGGCAACTCAATATTATGGTTTTATTATTAATTTAAAATGGATAGTATGTGCTTTATTTGTAAAATTAAATTATAAAGTAAGCAATTTTAAAGCATTATTAGATTATATGACTTATAGTATAGCTTGTTTTATAATCGAAGAATTGGTGTTATTTATAGTTTTTTATATTATAGTAGGGGGATCGATGTATGGAACGTATGCATCAGAGTCCCAATTTAATATAATATTTATGGTAGAACACCCTATTACTATATTAATAAATATAAGTTATATCAATATAATAAAAAAACTTAAAAGATGGGACAAACAAAAAATAAATATATTAGTTATAATGGGATGTATAATAAGCAATTTTTTAGTAGCATTTATGAATAGTTTACCTAGTTTGCCATATTTTTTAAAATCTAATATTAACAATCAACTTACTGTATTTAATTATACTATAACTTCTAAACTATCTTTGTTGAACAGTGTATTACTTTTGATGATAGTTTTTAAAACTATTAAAGATATTAAAGAAAAAAGTGAAGAAAACTTACTAAAAGAAAAAATAGATATGCAGTATAAGTATTATTTAAATCTTCAAGAATCTCAAAATAAAGTTAAAAGGCTTTATCATGATATGAACAATCATATGCTTTGTATAAATAGCATGAGTTATGATAAAGAAGATATAAACAAATATATAGATGGCATTAGAAAGGATTTAAAACAATTTAAAGAAATATATAATACGGGAAATATGATATTAGATATTATACTAAATGAAAAACAAAATATTTGTAATGAAAATAATATAGATTTGATTTGTGATATTAATTTTTTAAAGTGTGATTTTATAGAAATGACAGATGTATGTAGCATATTTTCAAATATATTGGATAATGCCATAGAGGCTTGTAATAAGATAAGTAGAGGTGAAAAATATATAAAAATAAGAGGAACGCTTGTAAAATCACACTACGTTATAGTATGTGAAAACTCGAAAATAAATAAATTAGAAATAAAAAATAATAAGATAATAACTACTAAGAAAGACAAGTTTATTCATGGTATTGGATTAAAAAGTGTAAAATCATCATTAAAAAAATATGATGGAGAGTTGGAAATACAAGATTTTGAAAATAAATTTTTATTACAAATTTATATACCTTTAAATAAAAACATGTCTTACTCTCATAGAGCCACAGGTTAGAGGCTTATAAACAAACATAAAAAATATACAGGGGATATTATGATAGAAATAATTTTTACAACAT
>NZ_JAKEDR010000085.1 GCF_023653455.1 Paraclostridium ghonii | reverse complement strand
ATTGATTATAAATAAATTTTTAATAATATTTTTAAATAAGTTGTATTGTTTTTGAATAAGAATATTTATTAATTCTGTTTATGGATTTCATAATAATATTAATTACATACTAAATAATTATGATATAAACTTAAAAACTCTTAAGATTAGTTTTAAAATATATATGTAAAGAGGTGAAAAATGAAAGAATATTTAAGAATATTAAAAAATAGGAATTTTACATTGCTTTTTTTAGGACAATGGGTTTCTTCTTTAGGATCTAGTATTAACTATATTGGTATAACTTGGATTGTTATGAAGTTAACAAATCAAATTTCTGATTTAGGAAATGTATTAATCTTAATGAAAGTTCCTACTATAATAATAGGGCCTTTTGCAGGAGTATGGGTAGACAGACTTAATAAAAAGCATATAATTATTTTTTGTGATTTAATAAGAGGTATACTTTCCTTAACTTTGCTATTTTCTGTTAAAGTAAAAATTATTTATGTAGTCATTTTAATTCAAAGTATTTTTGATGTTTTTTTTAATCCTGCATTATATGGATTGACCCCTCAAATAGTAAAAAAAGAAGAGTTAGTGTCAGCAAATGCACTTATTGTTATGGCAGGTAAAATATCATTATTAATAGGGCCGTGTATAGCGGGAGTATTAATTGCTAAATTCGGTGTTTCTAGTGTATTTCTAATCAATGGGATATCATTTATTATATCTGGAATTAGCGAAATGTTTATTAATTATAAACATAAAAAAATAAATGGTATAGAGGTTGAAAAAGAGAAGTTTTTTGTTAGTTTTAAAGATGGAATTGAATATATACTTAGAAAACCTCTTATACAGTTTGTTATCATATTTTTTGCAACCACATCTATAGCTTTTGGATCTTTTAATATGTTGTACACTTCATATTTAACAGAAGAATTATCATTTAATGCACAAGCTTATGGTTGGGCGATGACAGTTTTTGGTGTAGGATCACTAGTAGGTTCGTTTTTGATAGGTAAAGTGTCGGTAAAATTACCTGAATTAAAAATCATTGTAGTTGGTATGGGATTATATGGTATGAATCACGTTATATTTAGCATGTGTAATGGTAAGATAGCTATTCTTATTGCATTTGCATGCTGTGGTCTTATTGCAGCTATAATCAATATTGCATATGGAGTATATTTACAAAAGTATGTTGATGTAGAAAAGTTGGGTAGAGTATTTAGTATAGATTTAGCAATAGGAAATTTGATTTTAATATTATCAATGGGCATAACGGGCTTTTTAGGTGATTTAATACCTATTCACATAATTATTAAAACTTATGGATGCTTTTTAATAGTATTAAGCATGATTGGTTATTTGATTTGGAAAAACAAAATAAGTATATCTAGTATTGAAACTTAAAATATTTAAGTTTAGTGAAAATGTGTACCTCCTATTTTGTAATTAAATTAATATCTTGATTACAATTATTTATAGGAGAATACACATTTTATTTTACATTTTATGGACATTTATAGCAGATAAACCTTTTGGAGCATCTATAACATCAAAGCTTACTTCCTCTCCTTCATGCAAATCTTTACAATGACCATTTTCTTTAACATTAGAATAATGAACAAAAACGTCATTTCCATCATTAGCACATATAAAACCATATCCTCTATTATCATCGAACCATTTAACTACGCCTGTGAATTTTGACATAAAAAAACTCCTTTAAAATTAATTTAGATAAACTTTTATATTTATCTATGAATATTATTACCTATAAGTTAATTTTAATAGTAGAAAATAAATGTCAAATTTATTAAAATTTAGGTTCAGGTATTTTATTTCCTCTAACATATCTATGAACTATATTTCTATCATCACCTATATATATAAATCGTTCTAATCTTTCAATTAGATTATAATCATCGGGATATAAATTGCTATCATCTATAATTAAAGCATCAAAATCATATCCTTTTTCAAAACTTCCAACTTTTCCAAAAAAACTTCCACCACCCTTTGTAGCCATGTAAAAAACTTCTGAAAGAGTTAAAAAATCAAAATTTTTATTTGAATTTACCCATAAAAGTTTAGAACATTGTATAGCATTTACCATAACTTTAAATATAGATAAATCATGGCCACCACTAATATCTGAACCTAAAGCTACATTAATGTTTTTATCTAAAAATTTTCTAACAGGCATAATTCCACTACCTAAATTTAAATTTGAACTAGGGCAATGAACTGCAAAAACATTATTTTTTTTCATAAGTTCTAATTCATTATCACAAGAATAAACGCAGTGAGCCATCAAAGTTTTTGTTTGTCCAAATAAATTAAATCTATTATAAGCATCTCCGTAAAATCTAGATTCAGGTTGAAGTTTTTTTACCCAATCAATCTCTCCTAGGTTCTCAGATATATGAGATTGAGTTGGAATATTATATTTAACTGCTAAATTTCCTAATTCTTTTAAAAGTTCGCTATCACAACTGGGTATAAACCTAGGTGTAATTATAGGATTAACAAGATTATTTTCACTGTAATAATTTTTTAATATATATTTAGTATCAGAAATTGACTTATTAGTATCTTCTAATAAATCATCTGTACAGTTTATATTCATATTTACTTTTCCGATTAATGCGCCAAGTCCACTATGTTTAAACAAATTAATAAGATTTACAGTAGCGTCTTTATGAACAGTAGCAAAAACTGCTATTCTAGTTGTTCCATGCTTCCAAACCTCCTTTATAAAACGTTTATACATTTTATCTGCATATTCTATTTCTTTGTATTTTCCTTCTTCAGGAAATGTGTAGTTATTAAGCCAAGGTATTAACTCTTTATCCATAGCCATACCTAAATTTTTAAATTGAGGAGCATGGCAATGCAAATCATTCATTCCAGGAATTATCAAATTATTTTTATAGTCTACAAATTCAAAATCTTTATATTTATCAGGTAGATTTTTATAAATATCTAAAATTTTACCACTTTTAACTACTATAAAACCATTTTCTATTGTTTCGAATTTATTTTTATCTTTCGTAAATAGTATGTTACCTTTGTATATTTGTATCATAAATTCCTCCTAATATGCATGAAAAATATAATAATCGTTAATGAAAATTATAATATACATACATTAAAAAGTAAAATATAAAAAAAGTTCGTATAATAAAATTTTTAAATGATTTAACTTAAAATAGTATATGTAATATGATGAAAGAAAATTTCATATTTTATATTGATAATCAATTTGGCCTAAACAATGGGGGGATATTTATGATAGATAATTTCCATATAGGGATTGATATTGGATCAACCACAGTAAAAGTTGTTGTATTGGATTATAATAAAAATATGGTATTTAAATCATACAAAAGGCATTTGTCAGATATACAAAATGCAGTTATAGACTTATTGCAAGAAGCTTATAACACTATAGGTGAAAAAGATGTATCTGTTGTAATAACAGGATCTGGAGGAATGAGTCTAGCAAAAGATTTACATGTAGACTTTGTTCAAGAAGTAGTAGCAAGTACAAAAGCTATTGAAAATTACAATCCAGAAACTGATGTAGTCATAGAGCTTGGTGGAGAAGATGCTAAAATAATATATTTGACTAATGGAATAGAGCAAAGAATGAATGGTATATGTGCTGGTGGTACAGGGTCTTTTATAGATCAAATGGCAATACTATTAAAAACAGATGCACAAGGATTAAATGATTTAGCAAAAAACTATAAAAATATATATAGTATAGCTGCTAGATGTGGAGTTTTTGCAAAAACAGATATACAACCGCTTATAAATGAAGGGGCTAGAAAGGAAGATATAGCTGCTAGCATTTTTCATGCTGTAGTTGTCCAAACAATTAGCGTATTAGCTTGTGGAAGAAAAATTAAAGGAAATGTTGCATTTTTGGGAGGGCCATTATATTTTTTATCAGAATTAAGAAATAGATTTATAGAAGTTTTAAATTTAGATGAAGAAAATATTATATTTCCTGAAGATGCACAGTTGTACATAGCTATTGGAGCTGCGTTATCATACAAAAACGATTATATGTTGTTTAGTGATTTAATAAAAAACCTAAATTATACAAAATATACAGAAGGTATAGATAACTCAGACATAAAAACACTATTTGATAATGAAAAAGAATATGAGTCATTTAAAAATAGACATAAAAAACATATTGTAAAATCAAAAGAATTAGAACATTATGATGGAAAGTGTTTCTTAGGAATTGACGCAGGATCTACAACTACAAAAGTTGCATTAATAGATGAAGAGGGCAATTTACTGTTTTCAGAATATAAAAGCAATGAAGGAAACCCACTAGAATCAACAATAAGTATTTTAAATAATTTATACGATAAACTGCCATCCAAAGCAAAAATAGTAAATTCTGCAGTTACAGGGTATGGAGAAGGATTAATTAAAAGTGGTTTGAAAATTGACATCGGAGAGATAGAAACTATAGCACACTATAAAGGTGCTAAATTTTTCTCGCCAGAAGTTGACTTTATATTAGATATAGGCGGGCAAGATATGAAATGCTTAAAAATAAATCAAGGAGTTATAGAAAATATAATATTAAATGAAGCATGTTCGTCTGGATGTGGGTCTTTTTTAGAAACTTTTGCAAAGTCTCTAAATTTAGACATAAAAGAATTTGCCAGCAAGGCACTGTTTGCAAAATATCCTGTTGATTTGGGCTCAAGATGTACCGTTTTTATGAACTCTAGAGTAAAACAAGCTCAAAAAGAAGGTAGTTCAGTAAGTGATATAAGTGCAGGTCTTTCATATTCAGTTATAAAAAATGCATTATATAAAGTTGTAAAAATAAAATCACCTGAGGATATAGGTGAATTTCCAGTTGTACAAGGTGGAACTTTTTATAATGATGCTGTTTTAAGATGTTTTGAAATATTAACTAATAGAGAAGTTGTTAGACCGAATATAGCAGGAATAATGGGAGCTTTTGGAGCGAGTATAATTGCTAAAGAGAAGTATAAAGAAGAATATAAAACAACACTTTTAGATAGAGATTCTATGAATAATATAAATTTAAAAATAAATACATATAGATGCAAAGGATGTTCTAACAATTGTTTATTGACTATAAATGACTTTGGAAATTCAAAAAAATTTATATCTGGAAATAGATGTGAAAAGGGTATGGGCTTATATAGAAAAGAAAGTGATAATATAAATTTATTCAATTATAAATATAAGCGAGTTTTTAACTATAGAAGTTTAGATTTTAAAAATGCTATAAGAAAAGAAATTGGAATACCTAGAGTTTTAAATATATATGAAGATTATCCTCTATGGCATACGATATTTACTAATTTAGGATTTAGAGTAGTTTTATCAGATAAATCCTCAAAACATATTTATGAAAAAGGAATGGATTCAATTGCATCTGAGTCTGCTTGCTATCCTGCAAAATTAGTTCATGGTCATATACAAAATTTAATTGAAAAAGAAGTTAAAACTATATTTTATCCATGTGTTAGAAGTGAGAAAAAAGAGTTTAAAAACGCTAATAATAGTTTTAACTGTCCTGTTGTAATGTCTTACTCAGAAGTAATAAAAAATAATGTTAGTGATATTAAAGAAAATAATATAACTTATATTAATCCATTTTTACCTATAAATAATAAGAGTGCTTTAAAGAAAAGACTTTTTAAAGAATTAAATAAAATTAAAAATTATGATAATACTTTTTTAGATATTAGCAAAGAAGAAATAGATAAAAGTGTAGAGTTAGGATTTAAAGAGTATGAAAGATTTAAAGAAGACATGAGATATATGGGAGAAAAATCCTTGGATTTTATTAAAGAAAATAATAAAAAGGGAATTATACTAGCAGGTAGACCGTATCACATAGATCCAGAAATAAACCATGGAATACCAGAACTAATAAATTCTCTAGGAATGGCAGTTTTAACAGAAGATAGCATTTGTCATTTAGGACAGATGGAAGATCCTTTAAGAGTTGTAGACCAATGGACATACCACTCAAGATTATATAGAGCTGCAAACTTTACAAATTCTATAAAAAACTTAGAACTTGTACAATTAAATTCTTTTGGATGTGGATTAGATGCTGTAACAACTGATCAGGTGCAAGAAATATTAAATAGCGAAGGAAAAATTTATACATGTATAAAAATAGATGAGGGAAATAATTTGGGTGCTGCAAAAATAAGATTAAGATCATTAAAGGCATCTATAGAAGAGAGGGAATCTAATAATTTAAAAGTAATTAAAAACAAAAAAGTATATGTAAAAGGTAATTTAAACAAATATACAAAAGAAAATTACACTATATTAATGCCACAGATGTCTCCTATACATTTTGATCTAGTAGAACATGGAATTAGAGAATGTGGATATAATGTTGAGGTACTTAAAAACTATGATGGAGCCGTAGAAGAAGGACTAAAGTACGTAAATAACGATGCATGTTACCCTGCAATAATTGTTATAGGGCAGATAGTTAAAGCTATTAAAAGTGGAAAGTATGATTTAAATAAAACTATGGTTGCAATAACACAAACTGGAGGTGTTTGTAGGGCGAGTAACTATATTGGATTTCTAAGAAAAGCATTAAGTGATGCAGGTTATAGTAATATTCCTGTAATATCTTTATCTTTAAATGGAGAAGAAAAACGTAATTTATATAGTGTATTTTCTATAGGGCTTATAAATAGAGTTATGATGGGTGCTATTTATGGAGATTTACTTATGAAAGTTTTATATAGAGTAAGACCTTATGAAAAATACAAGGATAGTGCTAATAAACTATATCAAAAACATTTAGAGATTTGTAAAAAAAGCTTAAAAAAAGCTAATATATCTAGATTTAAAGAAAATATATACGATATAGTTAAAGATTTTGATGAATTACCTATAATTGAAAAAAATAAGCCTAAAATTGGTTTGGTGGGAGAAATACTAGTTAAGTTTCATCCATTAGCAAATAATAATATTGTAGATATATTAGAGGCAGAAGGTGTGGAAGTTGTAGTTCCAGAACTTATGAATTTCTTTTTAAGTTGCGCATACAACACTTATTATAAATCACAGTATTTACTTGATAAGAAATATAAAAAACTAGGTGGAAAGATAATGAAAGATACAATACAGATGTATCAAAGACATTACTTAAATGCACTAGAAAATAGTAAAAGGTTTAGTAAACCAGAACATATTGAAGTTTTAGCAAATAAAGCTTCTAAAGTTGTTTCGATTGGAAACCAAGCAGGAGAGGGATGGCTACTAACGGCTGAAATGATAGAACTTATAGAAAGTGGTGTGGGAAATATTATATGTATGCAGCCTTTTGCTTGTCTTCCTAATCATATAACAGGAAAAGGGGTAATTAAAGAATTGAAGCAAATTTATAAAAATGCGAATATTGTTCCAATTGACTATGATCCAGGGGCAAGTGAAGTAAATCAAATAAACAGAATTAAACTTATGTTATCAACTTCATTTAAACAAATATAAATTTAAAAATAGTGGAGATGTATAAATTACGCTTCACTATTTTTGCATTAAATTAGATATTATTACCAAATTTAATATTATAATATAAAGGTATTTATAAAACATTTATCGAATAATGTAAAATTGTAAAAATGTATTATAGAATTAACAAATTAAATAAGGAGGATAGACGTTGATATACTTATTTAGAAATTTACCAAAGTTACATACTAAAAGACTGGAATTAAGAAAAGTCCATAAAAGTGATATAAATGAATTACATATATGCTTATCTAATGATTATCTATCAAAATATATGTTAATAGATTTTGATAGAAGTATAAATTCTACAAATAGAATGTTAGATGCTATATTAAATGGATATAAAAACGATAAGCCTACTCCTTGGGGGATTACCCTAAAAGAAGATGGGAAATTAATCGGTATGTGTGGGTTTTCAAATTATAGTGAAGCAAATCATAAAGCTGAGGTTGGATATATACTAAACAGTGATTATTGGCGTATGGGAATAATAACAGAAGCACTTTGTAAAGTAATAGATTTTGGGTTTAATAATATGAACTTAAATAAAATAGAAGCTAAGTGTATATGTGGAAATATTGCTTCTGAAAAGGTTATGATAAAAAGTGGAATGAGTTTAGATGGAATACTAAGAAGTGAGAAGCTTCATAGAGGAATGTATAAAGACCTAAAATTATACTCAATTTTGAAACAAGACAAATAAATGTTTTTTATTTGTCATATATGTTATAATGTTAAAGCAACTATGTTAAATGAAGGTGGGCTAAAAATGAAGGTAGTAAAAGAAGCTATATCTTCTCCTTATTTACAGTATGGAATTGATGAAGATATAGTAATTTATGAAGGGAATTTTTGCATTTACCTAGACAAGCTATATAAATGTAAGGGCCGGATCTACTATAAAATTAGTCCTCCCGTATGTATAAATTTTGAAGCTAAGATACTAGGATATAAAAATAAAGATTTAGAACTTATAAAAGATGATTATATGGAAGGGATTTTAGAAGTTCATGGTTACCAACCTTTCCATATTACTATAAATAGCATACAAAAAAATTATATAGATGGATATGTAAGTAGTGGAATAATTAAATCTAAAAATAGATATGTTGACTATATAGATTTTCATATTGTAAATTTTGATAAAAAGCAAGGAACTCTTATAAAATATATGGATAAGTTGTTTGCTGGAAGAATTGGGTTTGAAATAAGTGGATACGAAATAACAATAGATAAAAGATATGACTATAAAAAAGAACTTTATGAAGAGCTAAGGTTTAAAAATGGTAGTATAATAACACATGTAGGAAGAATAAAAAGAAAAGATAATAAACCATTTAAGTCAAGCTACATATTTAAGTTATTAGATGAAATATCTGATACGCTTAGTTTTTTAGCTGGAAGATATATAGGAATATGTATAGTTATAGGTTATAAAGATAGTGAAGCTACATTTAGATTGTGGAAAGAATCTTTAATAACTCCTTTTAAATATGTTCCTATTTGGTCAGACACTATAGCAAATCACCATAATATTGAAAAATATATAAATTTAATGTGTAGAAAATTGCATGATCCTTATTATGGACCAGCATTAAAGAATGTAGTAGATTGGTATATAGAATCACTAGACAATATAAGTATAGAAAATAATGTTGTATCTATACAAATTGCATTAGAAACACTTTCTTACGTTGTTATAGTTGAAAAAAATAAAATTTTAACGGATTTAGAGTTTGAGAAAAATACAGCTTCTGATAATATAAGAATTTTATTAAATACATGTAATATACACTGTGGAAAAGAAGAATTAAATTTATTTAACGATTACATATACAATAAATTTAACGATGGAGTTGATATATTTACATATTTAAGGAATAAAGTGGTTCATCCAACTAGAAAAACAAAAAGAGCTAATCTAACAGTTGAAGATATGTGGAATATACTTCAAATAGGAACTAGGTATGTAGAATTGGTAGTATTATATATAGTTAATTATAAAGGTGAATATTCAAATCGTTTAAAAGATAGATGTTATGGAGAGGTTGAGGTCGTTCCATGGAATGATTAAAATTTTACTAAATAAAATGTTTTAATATGTAGAAAACTGTGTAATAATACTAAAAACACAGTAAAGGAAAGTGATATATATGTTAAAATTTTATGGATATTCTAGATGATCTACAGTTAGAAAAGCCAAGGCTTGGCTTAAAGATAAGAATATAGACTTTGAGGAAATAGAAATAGTAAAGAATCCTCCTAGTAAAGAAGAATTAGAAATTATGTATAAGGTTGGAACATACGAATTAAAAAAATTCTTTAATACTAGTGGTGTTAAATATAGAGAACTGCGTCTTAAAGATGTAGTTAAAAATGAAAGTGATGATAAGTTATTAGAAATTTTATCTAGTGACGGTATGCTTATAAAAAGACCTATAGCATTTGATGGGAAAAATGTACTTATAGGATTTAAAGAAGACGAGTGGGAAGAAAAACTTTTAAATAAATAACCAAACAAAAGAACTCTGAAAAGAGTTCTTTTGTTTGGTTATTTACAAAAAAAGGGAATAGAGTTGACAAAAGTGTGTATATGTTGTATATATATAATATGCACAGTTTATATACACTGTACATGTTATTTACAGAAACGAGGTGTTGTATTGAATATAAATATAAGTAATACATCTACAATTCCACTTTATGAACAAATTAAAAACCAGATTCAAAATCAAATATTAGATTCTACATTAGAGCAAGGTGATGGATTACCATCAATAAGGAATTTTGCAAAAGAGTTAAAGGTAAGTATTATAACTATAAAAAGAGCTTATGAAGAATTAGAGAAAGAAGGATTTATAGAAACTGTTGCAGGAAAAGGCACTTTTGTATCTATGAAAAATAAAGACAGGTTAAGAGAAATAGCTTTATATGAGATAGAAAATAAGCTTGAAGTAGTAATCAAACAAGCTAAATCAGCAGGAATAACTTTAGATGAAGGTATAGAGATATTTAAAAGTATATATGAGGAAGTTTAGGGAGGTTAAAATATGAATGCAATAGAAATAAAAAATTTAAATAAAACATTGGGGGATTTTACATTAAGTATAAATGATATTGACATAAAAAAGGGATATATAACTGGGTTTATAGGGCCTAATGGATCAGGAAAAACAACAACTATAAAGTTAATTATGAATATGTTAAATAAAGATAGTGGTAGTATAAAAGTATTTGATAAAGAAAGTAAGTTAGATGATATCAGCATAAAAGAAACTATAGGATATATAGGTGATAAATGTGGCTACATGGAAGAAGCGAAATTAAAAAACATAAAAAAAGGAATAAAGACATTTTATAAAGATTGGGATGAAAAATTATATAAAAAATATATAAAACAATTTAAACTAAATGAAAACAAGATATATAAAGAACTTTCTAAAGGACAGCAGAAAAAATTTGAACTTACAATGACTTTATCTCATCATCCAAAATTGATAATAATGGATGAACCAACTGCAAATTTAGACCCATTAGTAAGAAATGAATTTCTCGAAATATTACAAGATCATATAGAAAAAGAAGAAGCAACTGTATTTTGTTCAACACATATAACATCAGATTTAGATAAAGTGGCAGATTTTCTTGTATTTATATACGAAGGGAATATAATTCTTTCAGGGGATAAAGAAAGTATACTAGAAAATCATAAAATAATAAGAGGTAAAAAAGATATGCTAGATAGTGAAACAAAGAAAGAATTAATATCATATAATGAAAATTCTTTTGGATTTAGTGGTATGACATCAAATGTAAAAAATGCTTATGAAGTGTTTGGAGAAGAAGTAGTATATGATAATGTAAATTTAGAAGATATATTAATGTATTATACAAAGGGGTGTTAAGTATGGAAAATATAATGAATCTTACAAAAATGAGTTTAAATAATTTACATTCAGTTATAAAAAGTACTGTTCTTATAGTTGTTATGTGGATTATAGTGTCGATGTTTGCTCCATCGTTTTTAAGTACATTATTTGCTATGGGTTCATATTTAATTTTATATCAGACTATGGCATATGAAGATATGCATGGAATAGATAATCTTATATCAACACTTCCAGTAAAAAGAAGTGATTATGTAATATCTAGATACGTTTTAGGTATATTTGGATCAATAGCATCTATGGTTTTATTACTATTAGTCTACTTTATTATAAGTAAATTTAATAAAACTGATGTACCTTTAGAAATACTAATAATAACAGGAATATTATCATCAGCATTAGTTATATCAGTTATAATACCTATAGTTTTAAAGTTTGGAGTAACTAAAGGGAAGATGGTAGTTTTTTTAGTGCTTATGATAATAATTGGAGTTGCGAATGCTGGTGCACAAATTATAAATGGAGAGAAAGAATTTTTAAATAAAATTACAACTTTGTTTAATTCAATTGGTATATCAATTTCTACAATTATAATAAGTTTAACTATCATAACTATATCTATGATAATAAGTTTAAAATTATATAAAGTCAAAGAAATAAAATAACAGTTATAAAAAGGAATTAGATAATCTAATTCCTTTTTAAGGTATATATATAAAACTCAAATAAAAACAAAATATTACAATAACGACACATATTCTAAAACATTTGATTAAAAACTATATATTGTATATAATTAAATGTACTAGAAAATAGGGGGAGGCATATGGTAATGAGTACTTCAGATAAGCTAAATGTTCTAAAAAATAAACTTACAGAAATGGAAAGTGTTTTAATTGCATTTTCAGGAGGCGTAGATAGTACTTTTTTATTAAAAGTAGCACATGATACATTAGGAGATAAGTGTGTAGCAGTTACTGTACATGCTATGATGCATTCAAATAGAGAAATAGACGAAGCTAAAGAATTTACAAAAGCCTTGGGCGTTAAACATATAGTTGTAAAAGTTGATGATTTTGATGTTAAAGAATTTATAGAAAATGATGAAAAAAGATGTTACTACTGTAAAAAAGCTGTATTTACGAATATAAAAAATGTAGCTAAAGATAATAATATAAATTACGTTTTAGATGGAACAAATTTAGATGATTTAGGAGATTACAGACCAGGATTAAAAGCCTTAGAAGAATTAGAAATAAAGAGTCCGCTAAAGGAAAGCTTATTAACTAAAACAGAAATTAGAAGCTTATCAAAAGAACTTAACGTTCCTACGTTTAATAAGCCTGCATTTGCATGCTTAGCTACAAGAATACCTTATGGAGAAGCTATAACAAATGACAAGCTTAGAATGATTGAAAAGAGTGAAGAATACTTACAAGATTTAGGATTTAAACAATTTAGAGTAAGGACACATGGTAATTTAGCTAGAATAGAAGTAGAAGAAAGTGAAATACATAAATTTTTTGATAAAAATTTATTAAAAATTACACATAATAAGTTTAAAGATATTGGATTTAAATACATAACTTTAGACTTATTAGGTTATCGAATGGGAAGCATGAATGAGGGAATCAAGCAATAGGAGGAAGGCATGAAAAATTATACATTAATAACGCCGTGTTTTTTCGGTATAGAAAAAACTTTAAAAAATGAAATATCAAATTTAGGTTATGAAATAATAAAAACTGAAGATGGAAGAGTAACATATAAAACCGATGAAAAGGGAATAGCCACGTCTAACATATGGCTAAGAACTGCAGAAAGAGTTCTTTTAAAAGTTGCTGAGTTTGAAGCTAAAACTTTTAACGATTTATTTGAAAGTACAAAAGCTATAAATTGGGCTAAATATATTCCATATGGAGGAGAATTCCCTGTATCAAAAGCATCTTCAATAAAATCTAAGTTATTTTCAACTTCAGATATACAGTCTATTGTAAAAAAAGCTGTAGTTGAAAGCTTAAAAAGTAGTTATCAAGAAGATGGAATGTTACCAGAAACTAAAGAAAAATATCCAATACAAGTTTTTATTCACAAAGATATAGTAACTATAACGTTAGATACAAGTGGAATGGCACTTCATAAAAGAGGGTATAGAGCAGTATCAACAGAAGCTCCTTTAAGAGAGACTATGGCATCAGCTATGGTGCAATTGACACCTTGGCAACCAGGTAGAATATTAGTAGACCCTATGTGTGGTTCAGGAACTATTGTAATAGAAGCTGCTATGCTAGGTCTAAATATGGCTCCTGGTCTTAATAGAGAGTTTATATCTGAAAAATGGACTACTATGGATAAAAATATATGGTGGGACGTAAGAAAAGAAGCATTTGATAAAATGAATACAGATGTAGACTTTAAAATTTATGGATATGACATAGATAAAGAGGCTGTTATGATAGCTAAAAATAATGCAGAACTTGCAGGAGTAGAAGACTACGTAGAATTTAAAGTTTTTAATGCTAAAAACTTTGAAAGTGAAGAAAAGTTTGGATTTATAATTACAAATCCTCCATATGGAGAAAGATTAGAAGACAAACAAACTGTAAAAAAATTATATAAAGACTTAGGATATGCATTTAAAGCACTTAAAACTTGGTCTTATTCTATGGTCACTTCATATGAAGACTTTGAAAATGCATTTAATAAAAAAGCTACAAAAAAGAGAAAATTATATAATGGTAGATTAAAGACATATATATATCAATATATAGGACCTAAGCCACCTAAATATATAAATAATAACAAATAAGTACAAGCCCTCTTAAAT
>NZ_JAKEDR010000084.1 GCF_023653455.1 Paraclostridium ghonii | reverse complement strand
ATTTTAAAGAATAGAAATTACCCCTAATATATTGTTAGGGGTATGATTTTGTATAAAGAAATCTAGTGTAGATAATTAAATGGTATTTATAGTATTTTACATACTACTTTTATTTAAATATATAACTTAGATTACTATATAAATAGTTAGAATAAATGTAGTAGTTTAAATAAACGCTATGATTATAAATTAGTAAATCATAGGAGCGTGTATAGAAGAATGGAAGTAGTAAAGGTTAGAACCGAGGAAGGAAAAGAAAGATACTTTGTAGCAGATGATGAAGGTTTACCAATAGAATCGATACTAAAGTTCATTAGGTTCAAAGACAACACTAACTTTGCAAGGAACACTTTAAGAATGTATTGTCAACATCTGAAACTATACTTTGAGTATTTAGAACAGAATAATTTAGATTTTCAAAAGATTACTATTGATGATTTATCACTGTTTGTGAATTGGTTACAGAATCCTTATAAGAGTTTAAAAATAATACCAGTTAAACCTATAGATACTGCAAGAAGTCCAAGAACAGTAAATATTATAGTTGATACTGTATTGATGTTTTATGATTATATTTTAAGACATGAAGAATACAGTAATAATGTATCAGAAAGGCTTAAAAAGTTTGTTACAAGTTCAAGCAGAAACTTTAAAGGATTCTTATATGGAATAGCTTATGATAAGAAGAAAGTAACCAGTAATATATTAAAATTAAAAGTTCCTAAAATTAAACCTAAAACATTTTCTAAAAGTGAAATAGAAAAGCTCGTTAGAGTTTGCATTAATTTAAGAGATAAGTTTTTGTTATCATTACTTTATGAAACTGGAATGAGAATAGGCGAAGCCTTATCATTATGGATTAATGTATACTAATCTTATACGTTTTTAGTTGGGAGCTGTTAAATTGTGAATGTTTAAACACTAATTTGTTATAATATAATTAATTATATCTAGGTAAGGTGAAAATATTAAATCGGATAAAGAAACAAAGGAGGAATTGTTTTTAATGAAAAAGGGAAAGAAAAAATGTTTAAAAGTGATATTAATTATAGTAATTCTGTTAATTGTAGGAGGAGGGTTATACTTCTACAATTATATGGGTTATAGCAATGAAGGAAACAGTAGTAAATATGATGTTAAAAATGTTGCGTCCATAAAGAATAGTCCATTAGCCGATAAGACAATTATGTTTTTAGGTTCTTCAGCAACTGTTGGTATGTGTTCAAAAGGGGTCTCTTTTGTACAGTACATGGAAAAGCGAGATTCAATTAATGTTATAGAAGAAGCGGTATCTGGAACAACGCTAACTACATCGAGTAGAAACAACTATATATATAGAATGAAAAAAAATCTTAATAAGAATGTGCACATAGATTGTTTTGTATGTCAGCTTTCTACGAATGATGTTACATTTAAGAAGCCATTAGGTAAAATCAGTAGCTCCAAAAATATAAACGATTTTGACACAACAACAATAACTGGAGCAATAGAATACGTTATAGCATATGCAAAACAGACGTGGAACTGTCCAGTAGTTTTTTATACGGATACATATTATGGCAGTAATAAGTATGAGGAAATGACAGATGTACTTCTTAAACTGCAGAAAAAATGGGATATAGGTGTTATTGATTTACTAAATAATGAAGATATGAAGAAAGTCGATAAAAATCATTATGAAATTTATATGGCAAATTCTATTCACCCAACAAAAGCTGGTTATTTGGAATGGTGGACACCAGTAATGGAAAGATATTTATATGATTATCTGAAATAGAGAACGTTGAATATATATAAACAAATAAATGCAATATACTTGTCATAATTAAGCAGGATTGTTATTTACTTTGGAATTATTAGAGAAGCAGCTGCGAAGTGATATTGATATGATATTAGAAAACGAGTCTAAAAGTTTTATGTTTAGTGCAAAGCTTATTAAGAGTAGTGAGACAGTAGGACATTTACAATTATTATCGATTGATAAAGTGAATATGTCTACTCGAATTGACAAAGTTCTTGTTGGAAAATAGGAATATAGGATTTGAATAAATACATATTTTTCTTATATGACGAATTATTCATAAAGTTTTTAACTATTTATACACAAAGCAATAAATCATAGACTACATTGATTATATGTAGTCTATGTATAAAATAAGTTAGTGTATAGAAATGTACACTAGATATACTAAGGAGTATACTAAAATGGAACAATATAATTTATTTATAGAAAAGATTATAAAGGATGTACCTGATTTTTTAATTATTGAGGAAAATAATGAAGTTTATTTGTCATTTGATTATTTTGTAAATAGCTTAAGTGATAAAGCTATGCCTTGGTTATTTAAAGTATATCTAGATAAAAACTTTAATATAATAGTTGAAGATAAGATAACTGAAGAAATAAAAGAAAAATATAATGAAAATAGTTTGAAAATTAAAAATATAAATGGGAATATATTTTTAAATAAAGACTTAATTAAGGTTATATTAAATGAGTTAAATAAAGGAAATCAATTAGAATTTGACAAAAAAAAGACAACGTTTTCAATAAAGTAGATTTATTTTACCAAATAATACAAATTTCGTGTTATAATGAAAAAAAGAGATTTTATTAAGGACAAAAATTTATTATGGAGGGTTGGAAGATGTCTTTTAAATTAAGGGAATATAGAGAACCAGATTTTACTCAAGAGGTATTTGTTAATGCACCAGATGCAAGCTATGGGGTTGTAGAAAAAGATGGTGTAGCACCAGATAATTATCACGCAATGTCAATTTATCCTGAATACTATAAAGTAAATGGGAAATGGGTATTAGCTGAAGAAAGCAGAATGGACTGTGTACCTATAATAACTGCTGATGATAAAATAGATGTTGTAGAGTTTAGAAGACTTAAAGTTGGGGATAGGGTCATTGTAGGAAGAACAGAAGATGCAAAAGATGGAATATACTTATATCCTAATGGATTCCAAACAGATGAAGAAGCTACAGCAGATGTTTTTGCATTTAGATCAGGTAGATCAAGAGAAACTTCATACACAAAGGATTATGAAAATTTATATGAATTATTAAAGCATGAAAAAGAAAATGGATACATAGTATGGGTTCTAGGGCCAGCTGCTGTATTTGCTAAAGGTGCTAGAGATGCTATGGCATCATTAATAGATAATGGATATGTAAGTGCATTTTTAGGTGGAAATGCAGTTGCAACTCATGACTTAGAGGCTGGAGTATTTGGGACTGCTTTAGGGCAACATGTATATACTCAGGAGTCTATAAAAGATGGTCATTATCATCACCTAGATTTATTAAATAAAGCTAAAAGAGCAGGATCTATAGAAAAATTAATAGAAAATGAAAATATACAAGATGGAATAATTCATGCTTGTGTTAAAAATAATGTGCCTATAGTTCTTGGAGGATCTATAAGAGATGATGGACCTTTACCAATTGTTTATGGAGATGTTTATAAAGCTCAAGATGCTATGAGAAGTCATGTTAAAAAAGCTACAACAGTAATTTGTTTAGCTACTCAACTTCACACTATAGCTGTAGGAAATATGACTCCTTCTTATAGAGTAGTAGATGGAAAAGTAAGACCTGTTCACTTCTATACTATAGATATATCTGAATTTGCAGTTAACAAGTTAAGAGACAGAGGAAGTCTAGAAGTTATAACTATGGTTACTAATGTACAAGACTTATTAGAAAAATTAGCTAAGAACTTAGTTGATTAATTTCAAATAAATATAAATTTCAAAGAGCTATAAGAACTTTACCATTCTTATAGCTCTTTATTGTTAAGGTTGATTTTAATATATTAAGTGGTATAATAGAAAAAAATATATACTACTAAAGAAAAAGATAATATATTTATAGAACTTAAATTCTTAAATATAGAAAGGATAATAATGTTTGGATATGTTAGAATAAACAAAATGGATTTGACGTTTAGAGAGTTTGACACATATAAAGGTTATTATTGTGGGCTATGTAAATACTTAAAAGAAAATCATGGAGAAATATCTAGATTATCATTAAACTATGATGTAACTTTTTTAATTTTAATTTTAACCTCTGTTTATAGACCAAAATCAACTATAACTAAAGAAATTTGCATAGCTAATCCTGTGAAGAAAAAGATGAGGATAGTCAATGAGATAACTGAATATGCGGCTAGTATGAATGTACTTTTAACGTATTATAAATTAGAAGATAATTTAAATGATGATAAAGGAATAAAAGATATATTAGCATATAATATATATAAAGGTAAATTAAAAAAAGCTTATGAAAAATATCCTCAAAAATCAGAATATATAAAAAATCAATTAGAAGTATTAAAAAAATTAGAAGATCAAAAAAGTACAAATATAGATGAAGTTTCTAATACTTTTGGAAATCTTATGGGAGAAATTTTTTCTTATAAAGATGATGAATATAAAAATGATTTAAGGAATATTGGTTTTAATGTAGGTAAATATATTTATATATTAGATGCATATGAGGATTTAGATAAAGACGTAAAAAAAGGAAGATATAATCCTTTTATTGAATATATTGATAAAAAAGAAGAATTAAAAAAGAGAGTAGATAAGCTTATATCTATAAGTTTAGGTTATTTAGCTCAGTCTATAGAAAACCTAAATATAAAAGTGAATATAAATATTATAGAAAATATAATTTACTCAGGGGTTTATCTTAGATATAAAAATATTTTAAACGAAGGGTGTGAAGTTAATGTACAATAATCCTACTTATAATGAAAATTTTAACTTAGCAAAAGAATTTATCAGTAACAAAGAATTCCAAAAGGCTTACGATTTATTATTATCTATAGTAGATAAAAGTAGTGCTAATTGGTATTACTTAATGGGAGTAGCGTCTTTAAATCTAGGTTATTATGAACAAGGGGAAGACTATTTACAAAAGGCAAAAAGCTTAGATCCAGAGAATAAAGACTATGAAGAGGCTATTTTAAGGTACAATAATAATTACGATAATTACAATAGAAGAGCTTATAATTATAACAGAAGACATAACAGTGCAAATGGTTGTTGTTGTTGCTGTTGTGATGGATGTTGCTGTGGAGATGATTTCTGTGATGTTTGTTTTAAATTATGGTGTTTAGATAGCATATGTGAATGTTTTGGTGGCGATTTAATAACGTGCTGTTAAGGTGATGGATATGAGTAGAAAAATAGCGTATAGTGGGATATTGCTTGCTGTAAATATTATTTTACTGATTTTATCAAATATAATTCCTATAAATACTTTGTTTTTTATGGGATTAGCATCATTAGTAGTTTCTATAGTGATAATAGAATATGGTGGGAAATTTGGAGTA
The DNA here is from genome assembly GCF_023653455.1 of Paraclostridium ghonii. Classification (GTDB taxonomy): domain Bacteria; phylum Bacillota; class Clostridia; order Peptostreptococcales; family Peptostreptococcaceae; genus Paraclostridium; species Paraclostridium ghonii. The sequence continues at coordinate 8,993 of NZ_JAKEDR010000084.1, read as the reverse complement.
TTGTTTTGTTTAGCATCAATATTATTAAGCTTCTTTATCATAACAAATAAAGTTCAATGGATAACTTATGTATTTACATTTGCGATTTATGGATTGATAAAATATTTGATAGAGAAGAATAGAAATATATATTTAGAGCTAATTTTAAAATTATTTTTTGCAAATTTAGTAATGGCAGGTTTATATGTATTTCTTAAAGCTTTTGTATTTATTTCATTAAACTTATTCACTATAATTGGATTTCAAATAGCATTTATTGTATACGATTATGTATATACTCTATTTATAGATTATTATGAAACTAAAATTAAGAATATACTCAAAATTAGATAAAAACTCCGCTCTTTATAAGCTAAAGAGTGGAGTTTTTAAATTTCCTGGGAAATTATAAGCTAAATTAAATCAAAATGTCTCAATTGGATATTTTCAAGAGGTTTTCTACATGATTTGCAACAAAATGTAGAATTTACATCTTCAAATATTCCCTTTTCTTTATTAAAATTTGTACTTACTTCTTTTAAAATTCCTATTGTAGGTATATGAGAACCACAAGTACTGCAATTCTCTACCGTTATTAAAGCTTCTAACTTTTTAGGGGTAATATCATTTATTTCCTTATTACAATTAACACAAGTGACAGAATTCAACTCTTCAGGACTACATCTAACTATTTTTCTATCAGAAGTAGAGTACTTACAAGTAGAAGAAATCAATACCTTGTAGCCTGTCTCAAATATATTAGAGTTGCAATGAGGACAAGTATATGAAATATCTAAATTAGCAGCATTAGTTGAAGAATGAGGATTTTCAACTATATCAACAGTATCATTTATTTCCTCATCACATAAATAAGTTAACACATCAATAGAGTTTTCAGTTCGAGCAATACTTATAAGATGATTTTTAACAGATTTAAATGATTTATTTTTAGATTTAGAGCTTATATCAAAATTATTTACCTCAACAGCAAATTTTATTATAGACACGTAATTGTATTTAGCTGCAAAAAATAAAGACATTTCATCAAAAACTTTATCATTTGATTTTTCTAAAAAATCAAGCCATAAGTCAGGATTATCTAAGTATAAAGCTTTACTTAAATGCTCTATATCTTCTTCTAAATTTTTCATAAAATTTATATCTTTTATTAAATTCATGAATACCTCCTAAAGTTATATATCCAAAACATCTACAGATGCAGGCAGTTGATAAACTAAATCCTTTCTCTCTATTACTATCTTAGAAATATCTTTTATATCTTCATCAGTTTTTATTTGATGAAGAAGTTCTTTAGTTGGATTTATAGCTACAGGATTGCCTACTCTTCTAAGCATATTTATATCTCCATTTGTATCACCATATGCATATGATTTAGATAAATCAATATTGTATTTTTCAACGAAATCATTAATAGCTATATTTTTACTAGCAGAATCCCACATAGGAATTACTTCTCCATTGAACTTGCCATCTTCAAAAACGTAATTGCTTCCTATAAAATCAGTGGCATTATATTTATTAGCCATTTTAGAAACTAGGAAATCAGGACTTCCAGAGATAAAAATTACAATATGCCCTTGATCTAAGTGCCATTTTATTTGGGAACGAGTGTATTTATATACTCTATCAGATTTTAATTTTATAACTTGGTCGCTAGTGAAATGTATAGAGCATAAGTCTAAACCTTTTAAAGACTCTACATATATATCACAAACTTCAAATAAATAATCATCATAATTTCCCTGTCTTTTATCCCAGTTAACAAATGTATCTCTAGCATTACTTAACCAGACTTTTTCATCTACGATTTCATATCGTATAAGTTTTTTGAAGTGCTCAACCATTAAGGAATCTCTATATAGAGTTCCGTCTATATCAAAGAAAGCTGCCGTTTTTTTCATATATATCACCTCAACAATTAATGCAATTTTTCTTTTATCTATTATATTATAAAATGAGCAAATAGTTGTAAAAATATAAGAAATAATTTAAAATTAATTTTTAAGTGGGTATATTGTAAAATTATAAATTGAGATATATTAGTACGGTTTATTATAAATTTATATCAAAAATACACATATTCAAGGAAGGAAGGTAGATCAAATGAAATTTATTTTCGCAAAAGTTACTAATTCCAGACTTATGGGAAGCATGGGCCTTATTATTGGATGGGAAGACAAGAATGATATTTTTTATCAGTATTTTTTAATAGATGCAGAAGGATTAGGAATAGCAGATTATGTAAGCTTAAGAAATGCTTCATATGAAGAGTTAAATAGAGAACAAGAGAGGTTAATGGGAGGATTAGGAGCAGATAGAATTCAGCTTACAGAAGAAGAAGCTCTTAGTTTAGTTAATTATTACGGTAAAAAAACATACTATTGGGAAAAAGAGTTACCAGGTAATGTTGAAGAATATATAGAGTTTATAGAAAATTACGATGTTAAGTTTGATATATTTGATTTATATCCGAAAATATGCAAAAAGATTGATAATGATATAGAGTTTATAAATTATATGACTATGAGATTTATAGCATGGGATAAAGACAGTTTAAAGTATTTTTCTAATAATGAACAAATTGCAGATATGCATATAACAAATATCAATGGGGCTCTTCTTAAAAATAAAGTTAATAAAAAAGATGATAATATATATGTATGTGATGTTTTATACGAAGATAGTGATGGTTATTATACTTGTAAATTAGCTTTTAATATAAGTTATAAAAATGATGAATATAAAATAGATTCTTTAATGTTTACAGATAAAGAAGGTATTTATGATTTTGAGGTGTTTGATGAAATATCAAAGAGCGAATATATTGCAATTTATGATTTAAAAGATAAAGAAAAATTCTTAGATAAGTTTTATAAGTTAAATCCATTTGTTCTTAAGAGTGAATTGGATTTAGGTGTTTTATTTACAAGGTTTAATTTTGATAATAATCATGTAAAAGAAGAAACATATGTAATAAACAATGATTTAAGTGCATTATACTATCAAATTAATGATAAATTTTTTGTAGCTACGTATAAGCCAAAGGATAGATTGTATATAAATAAGTTAATACAATGCAATTTTAAAGATTATTTATACTTAGAAGACGAGATGTTTTTTGAGCAAAATGTTTTATATGATTTTGTAGAATCTGAATCTGAAGATTTCTTTGATTTTATAGATTAATTTGAAATTGATAAAGATATATTAAAAATTGTAAAGTGAGTTGTTAGTAAATAATATAAAAAAAGCTCTAGCATTTGCTAGGGCTTTTTTTCTTGTATTTATAATATTGGGGGAATATTATGAGGAATACATTAATATTATTAGCTTAATTTTTAGACTTTATACATAAAATAAAAAATATTTTTCCCCCCCCTATTATAAAATTACATTTCTTCCTCATCAAATTCTTCTATGTTTATATTAGGCATACCAGGCATGCCTCCCATCATAGGCATCATCATAGGCATACCAGGCATTTGTTTTGTAGGATCAGGATATCCTCCTCCCATAGAATCTTGCATAATATTATCCATACAAGGATTACCCATAGGGTTCATATTAGGCATACAACCCATCATCTGCATCATTTGCATCATCTGCATATACATTTGCATAATCATATTAGGATCTACACTACCCATCATAGGGTTCATCATATAAGGGTTCATATACATCATAGGATTATTTTGATAATTATTTTGACATTGATCATTTTGATTATCAGAACTAGTTTGTTTTTTAGTACTTTGAGAATTAGATTGATTCATCATGTAAGGGTTCATATATATCATAGGATTAACATAAGGCATAGGATATATATATTTATTATCCATGTCAGAAAACATAGGGTTCATATAACCATCGAAATTCATAAGTTAATAACCTCCTAAATAAAAGTCTTTCGAATCTTATTTTGAAAACCACTTTATTATATATATATAAGAAAAAAACTATTATTATGTGCATTAAAAATAAATTTATATAATTGTTGCAAAAAAAAAGACATAGATATATAATTTTATATATGAACAATTATTCATATGTTTACATATGATAATTAAGGAGGATGTATAAATGAAATATGACATGGAAGAAATTAAAGACTGTTCTTGTGAGGAAATACACGAAGAGTTAATATGTAAGGCTAAAGACGATATGCCAGAAGAAGAAACTTTGTATGATTTAGCTGAACTATTTAAGGTGTTTGGAGATACTACAAGAATAAAAATTTTATACGCATTATTTTCTAGTGAGATGTGTGTATGTGATATAGCAGATTTGTTAGGAATGACACATTCTGCGATATCTCACCAATTAAGAGTTTTAAAGCAAGCAAGATTAGTTAAATTTAGAAAAGAAGGAAAGACAGTATATTATTCTCTAGATGATAGCCATATAAGTGAGATATTTAATTGTGGATTATCTCATATTCAAGAGACTTATAATAAATAAATCGCATAAAAAAGGAAGGGGATATCATGAGTACAAGTGCCATTATAAAAAGAGAAATATTGTTAGATGGGTTAAATTGTGCGCATTGTGCAGAAGTAATTAGTGAAAAAGTAAATAAATTAGAAGAAGTAAATGAAGCTAATTTAAACTTTATAAATAAAGTATTAACAGTAAACATAGATTCTGACTTCAATACAGATGAAGTAATAAATAAAATAATAAAAATAATAGATGATACAGAGCCAGGATTAAATATACAGATAAAAGAGCAAAAAAATAAATCTAAAAAGAAAGAATTAGTGTTAAATGGATTAAATTGTGCACATTGTGCAGAGGTAATCTGTGAAAAAGTGGATAAGTTAAGTGAAGTAGAAAGTGCTAATTTAAACTTTATCAACAAGGTTTTAACAGTGAATTTAATTTCTGTAGCAAATTCTAAAGAAACTATGGATAAGGTAATGGATATTATAAATTCAACAGAACCTGGACTAGATATTCAATATAAACAGAAAGAAAATTTATCAAATAAAAAAGAACCAAAGTCATCAGAAAATGATAAAAAAGATTTAATTAAACTTGTGATAGGAATTTTAGTTTATATATTTGGAATATACGAAATTGCTACTGGGAGTGAATCAAGATTTAGTACAGTAGTTTTCGTAGTTGCATATTTAATAGTTGGTTTTGATGTGTTATTAAAAGCAATTAAAAATATAGGTAAAGGACAAATATTTGATGAAAACTTTTTAATGTCTATAGCTACAGTAGGAGCATTAGCTATAGGTGAGTCTGCAGAAGCTGTAGGAGTTATGGTATTTTACAAATTAGGAGAGTTCTTACAAGCTAAAGCTGTTGGAAAATCTAGAAAATCTATAGCTTCTCTTATGGAAATTAGACCAGACTATGCTAACTTAAAAATAGGTTCTGAAATTAAAGAAGTATCACCTTATGATGTAGAAGTTGGAGATTTAATAGTAGTTAAACCTGGTGAAAAAATACCTTTAGATGGTGTTATAGTAGATGGATTTAGTATGGTAGATACATCTGCATTAACAGGAGAATCTTTACTTAGAGAAGTAGGTAAAGGGGAAGAAGTTTTATCAGGGTTTATAAATAAAAATGCAGTTTTAACTATATCTGTACAAAAAGAGTTTGAAGAATCTACAGTTTCTAAAATTTTAGATTTAGTAGAAAATGCAAGTGCAAAAAAATCTAAAACAGAGAACTTTATAACAAGATTTTCTAAATACTATACGCCAGTAGTTGTTATATCTGCTCTTTTAATAGCTATAGTACCACCAGTTGTTATACCTGGAGCAACTTTTGATGACTGGTTTTATAGAGGGCTTATATTCTTAGTTGTTTCTTGTCCTTGTGCACTTGTTTTATCTATACCATTAAGTTTCTTTAGTGGAATTGGATATGCATCAAAGCAAGGAATACTTATAAAAGGAAGTAGTTACCTAGAAGCTTTAAAAAGTGTAGATATAGTAGTATTTGATAAAACAGGAACCCTTACAAAAGGTGTATTTGATGTAACTTATATAAACCCTATAGGTATAAGTGAAGAAGAACTGTTAAAATATGCAGCTATTGCAGAAATAAATTCAAACCATCCTATAGCAAAATCTATAGTGAATTATTACCAAGGTACTGTAGATTTAGATAAGATGAATAATTATGAGGAAATAGCAGCTCATGGAATAAAAGTAGATTATGAAAATCAACATATACTAGCAGGAAATGAAAAGTTAATGTTAAGTGAAAATATATTTTTCTCAAAAGCAAAAGAGGTAGGCACAGTTGTATATATAGCAGTGAATAAGATATATAGAGGGTATATAGTAATATCTGATACAGTTAAGGATGATTCAAAATCCTGTATAGAAGGCCTTAAAAATATAGGAATTAAAGAAACTGTTATGTTAACCGGAGACAATGGAGAAGTAGCTAAAGACATAGCAGGTAAATTAGGATTAGATAAGGTTTACTCTAGCTTACTTCCTACAGATAAAGTTAATAAGTTAGAAGAATTATATAATGGAAAATCAGAAAATGAAAAAATTGCATTTGTTGGAGATGGAATAAACGATGCTCCTGTTCTTGCTAGAGCAGATGTAGGAATTGCAATGGGCGGGTTAGGATCAGATGCTGCAATTGAAGCTGCAGATGTTGTTCTTATGACGGATGAACCTAGTAATGTTGTAAAAGCTATTCAAATAGCTAAAAAAACTAACAAAATAGTATGGCAAAATATTATATTCGCTTTAGGGGTCAAGGTAATAGTTTTAATATTAGGTGCAGGTGGAGTAGCAACTATGTGGGAAGCTATATTTGCAGATGTAGGGGTTGCATTAATAGCAGTACTAAATGCAATGAGAGTTATGAGATAAATTTAATAAATAAGAAAAAGGTATGAATTTACAAATTCATGCCTTTTGTTTTATTATCTGTAAGATTTGGAAAGGATAATAAATAGTTTAAACGAACTGGAGGAACTAATCTTGGAATATAAAGATAATGATAAAATGACAGATGAAATTATTGATATTTTAAAAGAAAAACTAGTTAAAGATTATGAAAAGGGATTTACAAAAAGAGATGCCCATCCAAAAGGATTAGGATTAGTAAAAGGAACTTTTGTCGTAGATGAAAACCTAAAAAAAGAATTAGAAACGGAAGTTTTTAGACGTGGGAAAAGATACAATTGCTTCATAAGATTTTCTAGTGGCGGAAATAAAGTCAAAAGTGATAAAAGTAAGGATATTAGAGGTATGTCTATGAAGTTAATAGATGTTAAGGGACGCAAACTAATTGAAGATGAAAGAAATACTCAAGATTTTGTAATGTTAACTATACCTACTATGCCAATTGGAACATTAGATTTATTTAGAGACTCAATATATTATATGGTTAAAAAGAAGAATCCTATAGGTCTTTTTTGTAGCTTAGTGAAAGCTAAAAAAATAAGTATAATTAAAGACCTTATAGTAGCTAGAGAAAATCAAACAAGTCCATTGGATGTAAGTTATTTTAGTACTACTCCATATGCTTACAAAGATAAAGTAGTTAAATTCTGTGTTAAGCCAAATTCTAAATATAAAAGCAAATTACCTAAAAAGCTTACATATAACTATTTGATGGAAAATATGCAAAAACATTTAATTGATAATGATGCTATATTTGATTTTTATATTCAATTTCAGACAAATCCAAAAACAATGCCTATAAATGATTCTTCAATTAAATGGGATGAGAAAAGTTCACCACTTATTAAGGTTGGTAAAATAATAATACCAAGGCAATGGATTATAACAGACAAAAGAGATGAAATGGAAGAGAATCTATCTTTTTCACCAGGGCATTGTAGTCTAGATCATAGACCATTAGGTGATATAAATTTAGCTAGAGTGAAAATATATAATGAGCTTAGTAAGTTTAGACATGAAAGAAATTGTACAAAAAGTATAGAACCTACTATAGAAGATTTTAAAAATTTAAAATAAATACTAAAAAGCCCTAACTTATAAATTAAGATTAGGGCTTTTTTCTATATTACATATTTGAATACACAATAAAAATGAGTTAGACTTCCTAACATAACAAATATGTGGAATATATCATGGAATCCTAAATGTTTAAAATCAAGGCATTTTGGCTTAACTCCATAAATTATTCCTCCTATAGTATAAAATACTCCTCCAAGAGCTAAGTAAAATACTCCTTGAGGTGATATTGTTTTAGATAAAGGTCCTACTATAAATATAGATATCCATCCCATTCCTATATATATAGAAGTTGATAACCATCTAGGGCAGTTAAACCAAAGCATTTTAAATAAAACGCCAGCAACAGCTATCCCGGATACTACAGCAAAAAGTGTGAAACCTTTAGCCCCATTTAGTGCAATTAAGCAAAATGGAGTATATGAACCTGCTATTAAAATAAAAATCATCGAGTGATCAAGTTTTCTTAAAAACTTAATTACATTTTCAGATGAAACTACTAAATGATAAGTTGCAGATGCAGAGTATAGAAGCATCATGCTTATACCGAAAATTATAACAGCAGTTAAATTTACAATAGTAGGACTAGTAATTGTTGTTTTAATAACTAATGCTATCAATCCAACAAACGAAAGTATAGCTCCTGCTAAGTGAGTAAAACCACTTACGGGCTCTCTAAGGTAATTATTCAATGAAACTCCTCCTTAATTAGAATGATACATTATTGTATTCATAATTATACCCAATATATATCTGTTTAAAATATTTTAACATATTTATTAAGAATTTTATGTTAAATATGTTAAATCAAAAATAAAAAAATATAAAAAATATAAAAAAAGTGTTGACGTTGTTTTTAAAAGGTGATAAAGTATTACTTGTCCTTAAGAAAAGGACGAAACGAAAATGAACTTTGAAAATTAAACAGTAGGTTAATTATATAAATTCTTTTTAAAGAATTAAACAACAAACAACCAAGCCAGATATTCAGATAATGATTAGCTGAGCGATGGACAACTTTTTAAATTA
>NZ_JAKEDR010000083.1 GCF_023653455.1 Paraclostridium ghonii | reverse complement strand
AACTTATAACGTATGTTACGGAATTAAATTAAATAACTGGTTATAATAAATCTATAAATAAATTATTTAGTACAAAATTTTAAGGAGGTATAAAGTTCATGAAAGATTATGGTAACTTACAAAAAATTAAAGATGGAAAAAAAACATACGCAATAACACCTCATATACCTGGAGGATTTGTATTACCTGAAACGCTTATAAAAATAGCTGAAGTTGCAAAAAAGTATAATGGAGTACTTAAACTAACATCTGGACAAAGAATTCTTATTACAAATCTAAAACAAGAATATTTAGAGGATATATGGAAAGATTTAGAGATGGAACCAGCTGTAAAAAATCAAAACTCAGTAAAAAATGTAGAGATATGTCCAGCAAATTTTTGTAAACGCTCAAAGTATCCAACCATAGGTATAGGAATGAAAATAAGCAAGAACTTTCATGGAATGATATTACCAAATAGAACAAAAATAGGAGTTGCAGGATGTAGAAATGCATGCACAAGTGTATACTCAAAAGATATTGGGGTGTTGGTAGATATAGATGGGAAATTTTTTGTAACGGCAGGTGGTAGCGCAGGTTTTTATCCAAGAAGTGCAGATATAATAACTAAGGGATTAAATGAAGAAGAAGCCTATAATTTAGTAAAAGAAATACTAGATTATTATAATGAGCATGGGCAAATGGGAGAAAAATTAGGTGACTTTATAGATCGAATAAGTATTGAAAGATTTAGAGAAGAATTATTGAAAGAAAAAAATTAAAAGAAATATAGTTGTATTAGGGTTTTTGTTGTCAATGTTTTAACAAAAATATGACATAAAAAAGCTAACTAAATTTAGTTAGCTTTTTTTATATAAATCAACATAAGCATTAAAATTAAACACTAAATGCCCAAATATTTTTAGCTTCTTTTAAGAAGACATCAATATCCCAAGTTTCACTACTTCTTTTTTTACTATCAGAGTCATTAACTATTATTTTTCCACCATCAGTAACACCAGTTAAAACAATATAATGACCTTCTGTTGTAAAATGACCAGGACCCATAGTTGCTATAATAGGATGTCCTTTTTTAAGGTTTGAAACAATACTTGAAGAACTTAATGGGATAGCTTTTCCTTTAATACCAAGTTTTTTTGCTCCATCAGTCATTAAAGACCAAGCTGTACCAACTCCATCTACAAGATATCCATTTTTAACACTGAAGTTTTTTATATATCTCGGACTGAAGTTTTCATTACCAGTAAGACCTACTGCAACCATTGATAAAGCAGTTGGACCACATCCGTTAATTGCAAAGTAGTCTGGTCCATATTTATTATAGCCCCATCTTTCATCCCATTGCATAAATAAAGGTATTTCACCTTTAGTATAACTTCCCTCTACAGGCATTGGCTCTTCTGGTTTACCACCTTTATGTTTTGGAAAATCAGCAACAAAGTCTATTGTTTCTGGTTTTTTTGAAGCCATAACTAAAAATTCAGGAGGATAATCACTTGGATTTTTTAGTATGTCATAAATTCTAGGGTAAGTAGGAGCTAAGTTAATTAGTTTTTGAATTGCAGCATCCTTAGATTCAAGCAATTCTTTAGATGATTCAATTGTTTTTTGGTTTGCATATTCACTAGTACTTGAAAATGCATTTGAAACTTCTTTATATCCTATAAATATACCTAATGATAAGATTATGGGTAAACCAATAAATTTAAGTTTTTGATTATTTAAATTGTTACTTCTTTTTATGCTATGTTTACTTTTTGAACAAGACACTTTTTAATCCTCTCCTCATAACTGTATAAATTTAAGTCTAATATAATTATACAACTTTAAATTAAACACGATATAACAAAACTGTGACAACTTTTAGATTTTATAAACTTAATAACAAAAAACCAGGTTACGAAAAAGTAACTAATTAATTAAATCAATTAAATTTGATATAATATACTGTATGATATATTAATTTGGAGGTAGTTATTTTGTTTAAGGAGATAGATATAGATTGTAAAAATATATTAGATAAATATTTTAATTTAGTTGATTATGAAGCGTGTGAATATTGTTTTACTACATTGTATATGTGGAAAGATTTATATAAGACAAAATATTATGTACAAGATGATTTTGCTATAGTTGCAGGTGAGTATGAAAATAAAGGATTTATAATATTGCCTTTAGCAAGCAAAGAGAATATGAATAAAGCTTTCGACTTTATAATTAAGAATTTTGAAAAAGAACAAAAACCTATTCATCTAAAAGCTATAAATAAAGAAGTTGTTGAATACCTTAAAAGCTTATATGGAGAAAGATTTGAATATATTGAAGAACGTAATAATTTTGACTATATATATGAAGGAGAGAGTTTAAGAACTTTAGCAGGAAGAAAAAATCAAAAGAAAAGAAATCACTTAAATAGTTTTATAAAGGAATATGAGGGTAGAGTAGAATACAAGAAATTAGTAAAATCAGATTTTGATGAATGTATAAAGTTACTAAGAGATTGGTCAAAAGATAAAGAAGAAAGTATAGAGCTAGATAGTGAATTTAAAGCAATAAATAGAATATTTAAAAACTATGAAAAGCTAAAAGACACTTTAAAAATAAGTGGGATATATATTGATTGTAAATTAGAAGCATTTTCTATTGGAGAGATGTTAAATGATAATATGGCAGTTATACATGTTGAAAAAGCCAATGGGGATATACGAGGTTTATATCCTTATATTAACCAACAGTTTTTATTAAATGAATTTAGTGATGTAGAGTTTGTAAATAGAGAAGAGGACTTAGGAATAGAAGGTCTTAGAAAGGCTAAGCTTTCATACCATCCAGTAAAGTTTGCAGAAAAGTATACTGTAATAGAAAAATAAAAATTTTAACTATTGAAATAAAGGCATTGTCATATAAATTGGCAATGTCTTTTATTATTATATAATATGTAACAAAATGGTAAAATGTGTAAAAAATATGTGCAAGTATAATATACAAAGAGTATAATATTAATTGCTTAACATACAAAATCAATATTATATGTGAGAAAGAAGTGACACTTATGAAAAAAGTTTTATGTGTTCGTACTGTAAAAATTGTTTTGATAGGAGGATCTATATTAATTCTATTGAGCTTTGCTAGGCATATATATATATTAAAATTTGGTGAAACTGAAGCAAATCCAGAACAAGGAGTAGCTAAAATCAAAGAATTAGAATCAGTAGATATATCAATTATAAGAAGTGAAATTCAAAATAATACCAAAGACAATTCAGATACAAAAGATGATAAAGGGAATATAAATTTTGAAAAAGCATTTGAGGATTCAGTTATAATGGGAGACTCAAGAGGAGAAGGGTTAACTGGATATAACTTTTTAAGCTCATCATCAGTTGTAGCATACAAAGGAAGAAATGTAATAACAGCAAAAGGAGATGTATTAGAAGCTGTTAACCTTTCACCAAACAATATATTTTTAACTTATGGAATGAATGACTTACAACTATTTGGTAATTCTAAAGAATTTATTAATAAGTATGAATCACTTATTAAAGATATTAAAAGTAAATTACCAAGCTCTAAAATATATGTAACTTCTATCGTACCAACAACACAAGAAGCTATAGTAAAAGAACCTAAGTTTAAAAATGTGGAAAGCTTTAATAAGGCATTAGAAGAGATGTGTAAAGCTTTAAATATAAAATTTATAGATATTAATGATAGCATTGGTTCAGGGAATAACTTATATGAACCAGATGGTATACATTTTAAGGCTAAGTTTTATGATGGATATTTAAAGATTTTACAGGAAAAGGTTAACCTATAGATAGGAGTGAGTGCTTTGAATAGATTAAAAAAGTGTATTTTAGCAAGTTGCTTTGTATGTACTATATTTGTTGTAAGTAGGTGTGGGGTTAATAATGATAAGCCTATAAGCAGTATAACTGAATATATTGGCAAAAAAGTTAATCTAAATAATATGGAGAAAAGTGATAGCAAATCACTAAAAAGATTTTATGGATTAAACTCCAGTGAATTTGAAGATTTTGCAATATACATACCTAAATCAACAATGGATGTAGAGGAGATGCTTGTAATAAAAGTAAAAGATAAGGGACAAGTTCAAGGAATAGAAGATACTATAGATAGCAGAGTAAACAAACAAGTCGAAAGTTTTAGTGGGTATGGGCCTAAGCAAGTAGCATTACTTCAAGATTATGAAGTAAAGAGTAAAGGTGAATACGTGTTTTATGCAGTATCAAAAGATGTAGATAAACTGACTACTGCATTTAAAGATAGTATTAAAAATTAAGAAGGAGAGGTAAAAGCAATGGTTTTTAGTAGCATAGTATTTTTGTTTACTTTTTTACCTATAACCTTGATTTTATATTATATTTCACCTAGGAAAATGAAAAATGTAGTATTATTACTAATTAGTTTAGTTTTTTATGCATGGGGAGAACCTATATATGTTTTTCTTATGATATTTACTACTATATTTGATTACTTAATAGGATTATTTTTAAATAAATATAGAAGAAATAAAATTAAATCAAAACGGATATTTATATTTGCATTGTTAGTAAATTTAGGTATATTAGGATTTTTCAAATATTATGGATTTTTAATTGATAATATAAATAGCGTATTTTCTTTAAAAATCGGATATAATCAGCTTCCACTTCCAATTGGTATATCATTTTATACATTCCAAACATTATCATATGTTATTGATGTTTATTTAGATAAGGTAAAGGTTCAAAAAAGCTTGATATCATTTGGGTTGTATGTAACTATGTTTCCACAGCTAGTTGCAGGCCCTATTGTAAGATATACAGATATAGATTATCAATTAAAACATAGAACCCACAGCATGAACAAGTTTGGAGAAGGAGTAGATAGATTTATAAAAGGACTTGCTAAAAAAGTGTTACTTGCTAATAATGTTGGTATTATATTTACAAGTATACAACAGTATGATGTAAGTGAACTATCAGTTTTAACTGCATGGCTTGCTATAGTAGCATATACTTTACAACTATACTTTGACTTTAGTGGTTATTCAGATATGGCAATAGGTCTTGGTAAAATGTTAGGATTTAATTTTATAGAAAATTTTAACTATCCATACATATCTAAAAGTGTAACTGAGTTTTGGAGAAGATGGCATATATCGTTAGGAAGTTGGTTTAGAGAGTATGTATATATACCTTTAGGTGGAAATAGATGTAGTACTATATTCAAACTGAGAAATCTATTTATAGTATGGTTTCTTACAGGGCTTTGGCATGGAGCTGATTGGAACTTTATATTATGGGGATTATATTACGGATTAATTTTAGCAATAGAAAAGTTCTTATTAAAAGATATTCTAGAAAGAACCCCTAGTTTTATCCAACACATATACACTATGGTGCTAGTTATGGTTGGATGGACATTCTTTGGAATTGAAAGTATACAAAAGTCTTTAGCGTACCTAAAAGTAATGTTTTTCTTAAATGGAAATAAAATAATTGATTCAGCATTTATTTATTATGTACATACAAATTTAATTCTTTTAATAATATTAATATTATGTTCTACACCTATATTTAATAAGGTATTTAAAAAAATTATAAAAAATGGAAAAATGGAAGGTGTTACAGTGGCGGCAACAGTACAATTTGTTTTATTATTTCTAAGTATAGCTTATTTAGTAAATGAAACATATAATCCTTTCTTATACTTTAGATTCTAATAAGGGGTGAGGACATTGAAACTTAAAAATAAAAATACTCTCAAGTATAAAAATATATATGCTAAATTAATGGGGGTGATGTTTTTAATAACTATATTTTTATTTGTAGGACTTAACCTTATAAGTAAAGATAAAAAATTTTCAGAAAATGAAAATAGATTATTAGAACAGAAACCTAAATTTACATTAGATAGATTATTTGAAGGCAGATATACTAAAAAATATGAAAAATATGCTGTTGACCAAATGGTAGGAAGGGATAAGTTTATTCAAATTAAAACTAAAACTGATTCATGGATGGGTAAAAATAGTGAAAACGGTGTATTTAAATGTTATGATGGATACTTAATAGAAAACTTTGAAAAACCTAATGAAGAGTATCTAGATGCTAACCTAGAAGCTATAAACAAGTTTGCAAAGAAACATAATAATGTAGAACAAAGTATGCTAATTGCTCCAAATGCAGTTAACATATTAGATGATAAGCTACCTGCATTTGCACCTGTTTATAATCAAGAAGAGTATTTGGATAGATTATCAAAATCTATTGAGAATAATATAGCTTTTATAAATGTTTCAAATTCAATGAGAAAGCATAAAGATGAATATATATATTATAAGACTGATCATCACTGGACTACATTAGGTGCATATTATGCATTTTTAGATTTTGCGAAACAAAAAGGATTAAAAGTTAAACCTAATAGCTATGAAAAGTATAGAGTTTCAAATGATTTTTATGGAACACTATATTCAAAGAGCGGTTATAAAGTAGATCCTGATAAAGTTGATATATATACACCAAAAGATAAAAATGATCAAGTAATAGTAGAATATAAGGAAGAAAAGAAGAAATCATCTACTATATACAATAGTAAAACATTGATCAAAAAAGACAAATATGAAGTTTTTTTAGGTGGAAATCATACTGTAGTAGACATAAACACTACGAGTAAAAGTTCCAAAGTATTACTATTAGTAAAAGACTCATATGCAAATAGTTTTGTTCAATTTTTAACTCCATACTATAAAGAAATAATAATGGTAGATCCTAGGTATTATTATGAGGATATAGAAAAATTGATGAAAGAAAAAAGTGTAACAGACGTACTTTATTTATATAATGCAAATACATTTTTTAAAGATTCGTCATTAGCTCCAGTGCTAAATAATATATAAAATTCGATTCGCTTGAGCGACTATGTCTGAGAACTGTTTCATGTCGCTAAAATTTCATGTCGTCAACGTCCACTCGGCAAGCTCGCGTATCGTTACTAAAACGACTTCGTTCGTTGCTCAAAAAAATAAAAATAAAAAATAAAAAAAGAAACTGTATCTAGAGTGTAGATTTAGAGCGGTTTCTTTTTTGTTCTTTTAATAAATTCAAAAAATATAAATATTAATCAACTTGAATATGTACTATATATGGTATAGAATGTACTAAGTAATTACTACATATGGTATAAAAAATACTTATATGAATAACATAAAATTATAAAAGTCAATACTTTTGTAGAATAAAATTTAATCAATCAAGATGTATTAGACAAAAGGAGAGTTTTATGAATAAACAATTAAATATAATTAAAAGAGATGGAAGTATTGTAAAATTTGATAAAACCAAAATAGAAAATGCAATACTTAAAGCTATGAAGTACGGAAGTGGAATATATGAAGAAGGAATAGCTAAAGAAATAGCTAATGAAATTGAGGCTAGTTTTAATCAAACTAAAGATTGTGCAACTGTTAACAAAATTGAAGATATGGTTTATAAAAATTTAATAGAACATAAACATGAATTAACTGCTAAAGCTTACGAAGGATATAGAGCAGTTCAATCTTTCAAAAGAGAAGTTAATACTACTGATGATAGTATATTAGGGCTTTTAGATAATAGTAATGAAGATGTTATGAATGAAAATTCTAATAAAAATGGGTTATTAGCTTCAACGCAAAGAGATTTAATAGCAGGAGAAGTATCAAAAGATATAGCGAGAAGAAAGCTAATACCAGCTCATATAGCACATGCTCACGATGAAGGTGTTCTTCATTATCATGATATGGACTATGCTATTCAACCTATTCATAACTGCATGCTTATAAATTTAGAAGATATGCTAAATAACGGTACGGTAATAAGTAATAAATTAGTTGAGTCTCCAAAGTCATTTACTACAGCTTGTACAGTAACAACACAAATAATAGCTCAAATAGCTAGTGGACAGTATGGTGGAAACTCTATAACTATAAAACATATAGCTCCTTTTTTAAGAGTTTCATATGATAAATACTACAATAAATATAAAGAAAAGTATTCACAAGAAATTGCCAGAGATTTAGCAGAAGATAGAATGCTAGAAGAATTAAAAAATGGTATACAAACTATAAGATATCAATTATCTACATTATATACAAGTAATGGGCAATCTCCATTTTCTACTATTTATCTAGAAATTGAAGAAGGTAATGAGTATGAAAGAGAAATGGCTTTAATTTGTGAAGAGATGATAGTTCAGAGATTAGAAGGAATGAAAAACTACAGGGGCCAAGAAGTAGGAGAAGAGTTCCCTAAATTAGTTTACCTACTAGACGAACACAATTGCTTAGAAGGTGGTAAATATGATTATATTACTAAATTAGCAGCAAAATGTAATACAAAGAGATTAGTTCCTGATTATCAAAGTGCTAAAATTATGAGAAAGAATTACGAAGGAAATACATTCCCACCAATGGGATGTAGGAGTCACTTATCTCCTTGGAAGGATGAAAATGGAAATTACAAATGGTATGGAAGATTTAACCAAGGTGTAATTTCTTTAAACTTAGTTCAAGTTGCATTAACAGCAAATAAAGATATGGACAAGTTCTGGGAGATATTAAACGAAAGATTAGAGCTTTGTAGAGAAGCTTTAATGATTAGACATAGTTTATTAAAAGGTGTAATATCTGATGTATCACCTATTCACTGGCAACACGGTGGTATAGCTAGACTTAAAAAAGGAGAAAAAATAGATTCATTGTTAGAAAATGGATATTCAACTCTTTCTTTAGGTTATGTTGGTGTGTATGAAATGACACAAGCTATGCTTGGAGTTAGTCATACAACAAAAGAAGGTGAACAATTTGCACTTGAAGTAATGAATCACTTAAATAATGCTTGTCAAAAATGGAAAGGTGAAAGTGGTCTTGGATTTGGGTTATATGGAACTCCGGGAGAGAGCTTAACTTCAAGGTTCTGTAGAATAGACAAGCAAAAATTTGGAGAAATAAAAAATGTAACAGACAGAATGTATTACACGAATTCATATCATGTTCATGTAAGTGAAGACATAGATGCTTTTGAAAAATTAAAATTTGAAAGTCAGTTCCATGATATAAGTTTAGGTGGATGTATCAGTTACATAGAAGTACCTGATATGAGCAAAAACTTAACTGCAGTTGAGCAGATAATAAATTATATATACCATAATATACAATATGCTGAAATAAATACAAAACCAGATATTTGCTATACTTGTGGATACACAGGAGAAATAAAGCTAGATAATGATTTAGAGTGGTACTGCCCTAATTGTGGAAATAGAGATAAAAATGAAATGCAAGTAATGAGAAGAACTTGCGGATATATAGGTGCAAATATGTGGGGAAAAGGACGTACTCAAGAAATAGGAGAAAGAGTGCTACATCTATAAGTTTGGAGTGATGAAGATGCGATTTTCTAAAATAAAAGATAATGATATAGCTAATGGATTAGGGATAACTATGTCTTTTTGGACTCAAGGGTGTCCGCACCATTGTAAAGGGTGTTTCAATGAAGAAACATGGGATTTTAATGGAGGAATAGAGTTTAAGCAAGAACACTTAGACTATATTATAGAGAATATAAATAAAAATAACATAAAAAGAGATTTAGCTGTATTAGGTGGAGAGCCGTTATGCTCACAAAATATTAAAGGTGTAATTGACCTTTGCAGAGAATTTAAAAGCCATTATCCAAATAAACTTATATATTTATGGACAGGTTATACGATAGAAAATTTCAATCATAATCAAAAAGAGGTTTTAAATTATATAGATATATTAATTGATGGACAATTTGAAGAACAAAGAAAAAACTTATCTATAAAATTAAGAGGGTCTTCCAATCAAAGAGTTATAGATGTAAATAAATATTTAGATAAAAATGAAATAATACTATATAAGTTTAAATAAGTAAGTAAAAAAATGTAGAGCATGAGTTCTACATTTTTATTTTGCCTTAATATACAAAAAAATTTAAAAAGGCAATATATAGAAAAACTAGTTACAAATAAGTAACTAATTGTTAGAGCTACAAAGTGGTGATATATTAAAATTATTAAAAACATAAATAAAGGAGATATAAAAATGACTAGAATAATAGATATAGAAGAATTTAGAACAGAGGTTGAAAATACAAGTGAAATAACAGTTGTAGACTTCTTTGCTACATGGTGCGGACCTTGTAAAATGTTAGCTCCAGTGTTTGATGAACTAGGAAACGATATAGATAAAGCCAAGTTTTTAAAGGTAGATATAGATAAAAGCTTAGAATTAGCTAGAAGATTTCAAGTAACTACAGTGCCTACTGTAATTGTATTTAAAGATGGAGAAGAAGCTGAAAGATTAGTAGGTTTTATACCTAAACAAAAATTAGAGGATATGGTAAATGCTCATATCTAATTAAATAGAGAGGAATGTTGAATATGAGGTATGATATTGCAATTGTAGGAAGTGGACCTGCTGGCTTAGCGGCTGCAATAAATGCTAAAATACGTAACAAAAATATAATACTATTTGGATCTCAAAATGGAAGTGACAAACTAGTAAAAGCTCCATCTATAGATAATTATCTAGGAATTTATGATGTAAGCGGAGCAGATTTAAGTGAAAAATTTACTAGTCATATAAGTGAAATGGGGATCGAGATAACACAAGAAAGAGTTAATAATGTGTACCAAATGGGAGATTACTTTGCATTAGCGGTTGGAGATAAAATTTATGAAGCTACAACTGTTATAATAGCTACAGGTGTCCAATATGGAAAAATGATAAGAGGGGAAGAAGAATATCTAGGAAAAGGTGTAGGATATTGTGCTACATGTGATGCTGGATTATATAGAGATAAAGTTGTTGCTATAATAGGATACAACCATGAAGGGGAAGAAGATGCAAATTTTTTAAGTGAAATAGCATCAAAAGTTTATTATATACCTATGTATAACTTATCTAATAAGTTAGATCCTTCTATAGAAATAATCGATAGTAAACCTATAGAGATACAAGGTGATAAATTAGTAAATAAACTTATATTAAAAGATAAAGAATTAGATATTGATGGAGTTTTTGTTATAAAAGATAGCGTCTCTCCTAGTTATATGGTTCCAGGATTAGAGGTTGAAGGACCACATATAAAAACAGATAGAGAGATGAGAACAAATATAGATGGACTTTATGCAGCTGGAGACTGTGCAGGTAAGCCATATCAATACCTTAAGTCTGCCGGACAAGGGCAAATGGCTGTGTCTAGTGCTATATCACAATTAGATAAATTAAGAATAAAACAAATGGGATTAAAAAAATAATATTAAGAAAATAACCTAAAATCCAAGCTAAAGGAAGTCTTGTGTTTTTAGGTTATTTTTATTATATTATTTAAGAGCGATTAAGAGCGATAATTATAGAAAAAAACTATAATTAAATATGTATATTTTAAATTGGTAATAGTCAAAGTTGGACAAAATATACATGGTATTATAACCTTGTATAACAAACAAAAATAGGAGGCCAATGAATGTATAATGTAAGTGATATGACATTTGACTGCCCAGTTGAAGCTCTATCTAATATAGTTGGGAAAAAATGGGTAGCTAGAATAGTTTGGGAAATCCAAGACAGTAAAATACGATTTGGAGAGTTACAAAGGAAAATAGAAGGTTGTAGCAAGAAAATGTTATCTCAACAACTTGATTTACTTATAGAAAATAATATAGTTATAAATAATAAAAAAGTAGTAAAAAATAGTGTGGAATCTACTTATTATCTAAGTGAATCAGGACTTAAATTACTTCATGTAATTGCAAACATGATTGAGTGGAGTAATGAGCATATAGTATGTAATGATTAATCCTTAAAAATTTTGAAAAATGAAAAAATTATGAAGTTACCAAAAAGTTACCAGTTGCTATAATTTTTAGGACTTGTTATATTATATAAAAAAGCAAAGCCTTTAACTTTGCAAAAAGTATAAGGAGGAACACATGAATTACACATTTTTCTCAGAATTTCTTATGGTTACAAACTGGTTAACAGTATTGTCTATAGGAATGTTAATAGGACTATTTTTTATAGTCAAAAAACTAACTAAAAAGCTAGATTTTACAAAATTGATGCTTTTATGTATTGCAATGGGAGTTGGATTAGGATTAATAATTCAATTTATAGCAGGATTTCCAAGTGATCCAACAAAAGTAACTTGGTTAACAGAAGTATCTAAATGGTATGGACTATTTGGATATGGATTTATGGACCTATTGAAAATGCTAGTAGTACCTTTAGTATTTGTATCAATTGTAAGAGTTATAATGAACTTAAAACAAGGTGAGAATATAGGTAAGTTAACAGGAAGAACTATATTTATGCTACTTGGAACAACAGCCATAGCAGCAGCAGTTGGAATAATAGTTGGAAATTTATTTAATTTAGGAGTAGGTCAAGAAGTTGTACAACAAGCTACAGAAGAACTAAGAGAAGTAACACCTGTAGTAGACACTTTAAGAGGATTATTACCATCAAATCCTGTTAATGCTATGGCTCAAGCAAATGTTGTAGCTATAGTTATATTTGCAGGTTTTATAGGAATAGCAATAAAAAGATTAAGTAAAAAGCACGCAGACACAATTAAACCATTTGTAGATTTAATTGAAGCATTTTACAAGATAATAATAAGCATATCTATAACTGTTATAAAATTAATGCCATACGCAGTAGTTGCATTAATGGCAACTTCTATAATAGATAGAGGTATATCTTCTATAATAGGAGTTTTAGATTTCATATTAGCTTTATATGTAAGTGTTGCAATAATGTTTGTAATACACCTAATTATAATATCAATTAACGGTGTAAACCCTATAAAATACTTAAGAAATGCATCTAAGCCACTTATACTAGCATTTACTTCAAGATCTAGTTTAGGTACATTGCCTGTTACTATAGAGACATTAACAGACAATTTAAAAGTAGATCAAGGTATATCTAGTTTTGTTGGAAGTTTAGGAGCAAACATGGGTATGAACGGTTGTGCAGGAATATATCCAGCATTAATGGCTGTAACCGTAGCCAATATGTCAGGTACACCGATGAACTTTAGCTTTTATGTCATGTTATTAATAGTAATAACAATAAGTTCTTTAGGTATAGCAGGTATACCTGGAACAGCTACTATGTCTGTATCTGTTGTTATATCAGGTATGGGACTTGGTGCATACTTCCCACTATTAGGTGGAATTATAGCAATAGATCCAATCTTAGATATGGGACGTACAATGCTTAATGTAAATGGAACTATGACTTCAACTATTGTAGTTGCAAATGGTTTTGATGAAATAGATAAAAACTCTATAGAGTAAATATAAAAAATAGACTAAGATAATTATCTTAGTCTATTTTTAAATCCTTAGGAAATTATAATTAATCCTGAACTGTGGATAAATATAATTTCCAACTCATAAACTTGAGCAACGGACCACTTTTTTAATGTCGTTGGCGACATGAGCGAAGCGAATTTTTTATATATTTAGTAGAAATAAATAAGATTAAAAGTCCGACTATAGCTGTAAAAGATGATATTACTACATGCATATCTACAGAATACTTAAATATATACGAACATGCATTATCTAAAGCGTGGAATAATATACATAGCCAAATACTATTAGTTTCCATATATATAAAAGTTAGTACAAATGATGAGGCTATGCAACTTAATGAAAAAGGTATAAAGTTTATACTTTGTTGAGGCGATCCAACAATAAACCAAATAGGTAAATGCCATAATGACCAAATTACTCCTATTATTAAAGAACTTTTTAAAGGTGAATATCTTGATAATAATTTAGGAAGTAGAAAACCTCTCCATCCTATTTCCTCTAGTCCTCCACCAAAAACCATAATTGGAGTTAACCATGTTAAAAAAACTAATGGATAAGATAATAAAATATGTTCATCTCTAAAAAAGCATATTATTATAAATGGTGTTAACCATAAAATAAATATAGTAATTAATACATAAAGATACTCTTTAAATCCTTTTTTTATATTTATACAACTTTTTAGAAATCTTTTAAACTCAATTTTTGAATAAAATTTATGAGCGCTAAGAAGTCCTGCTATAGCTGGAGAATATCCAGATAAACCGTAAAAAATCATAAAAATAGGAGAACCATATTTTACAATTTCTAATTGAGTAAGAGTGATTGTTACCCCAAATCCCATTATGCAGATTATTAGTATAATATAAAAAAAGTACTTAATTTCCTTAGACATATGAACATTTACCCCCAATCTAAGTAAAGTTTCAATTAATATATTATTTAATAATAAGTTTTAAAACAAAGTATCAGATT
>NZ_JAKEDR010000082.1 GCF_023653455.1 Paraclostridium ghonii | reverse complement strand
CTTCTACTAACTGGAATTTCTTTATTTATATCATTTAGCTTAAGTATATATGTACTATTAAACCATGGTATAATTTCTTTTATTTTATTTATATTAACAATATATGATCTATGAGTCTTAAAAAATTGATTGCTTGGTAAGCTTTTAAAAAACTCAGAAATTGAACTTCTAACTACATACTCATTTTTACTTGTATAAACTATCGTATCTCTTTCTCTAGCTTCACAGTAATATATATCATAAAACTTTAAAACTATCATTTTGTCATTTTTCCACATGGTTATAGTATCTGGTATATCACTTTTTTCTTCTACAGTTTGTTCATTTTTTAAAAATTTTTCATTTACTTCACATTCTTTTAATTTATTTAATGTATTTATTATCCTTTGTTCCGAATATGGTTTTAATACATAATCAAAAACCTCTAGCTCAAATGCTTCTACTGCATGTTCTTTATATGCTGTTATAAATACAATCTTTGGTTTACACTTAAACTTATTTATAGTTTTAGCTAATAATATACCATCTAGCATAGGTATATTTATATCTAAAAATATAACATCTACAGTGTTTTCTTGTATAAATTTTAATACGTCTATTCCATTATCAAACTCATTTACAATTTTAATATAACTATGATTATTAATAAAATATTTCAATTCTTCTCTTGCTGGAAATTCATCTTCTACTATGATACACTGCATTAGCAAATCCTCCTATATTGAAAATTCTATTTTTGTACCTGGATTTAGTCTTTTTATATTTAAGCCTTTTCCATACATAAGTTTCATTCTTAAATGTACATTATAAAGTCCTATTTTATTTTCTGGCATATTTCCACTTTTAACTTTTTTTATAATATCTTCATCTATAGTTGCTCCATCATTTTCTACACTTATATATGTTTTATTAGTTTTGTTTTTAACACTTATTTTAACAGTTCCATATCCTCCATTAGCTCTTATTCCATGTATAATTGCATTTTCAACTAATGGTTGAATTATTAAGCTTGGAATTTTTATATTAACATCTTCATCAATATCATAAACTACATTTAACTTATCTCCAAATCTAGCTTTTTCAATTTCAACATATGCCTTTACTTGCTCTAACTCTTTTTTTATATCTATAGTTGTATCGCTAAACTCTAAATTGTATCTTAGAAAAGTAGCCAAATTTATAATTAAGTTTCTAGCTATATCTGGATTTATTCGTATAAACGAAGTTATTGTATTCAATGCATTAAATAAAAAATGCGGATTTATTTGAGTTTGTAAAGCCTTTATTTCAGCTTTGTTGGCAGCTTCTTTTATCTGCTCTACTTTTGATATTTCCATAAGTGTAGATATCATTTGAGATAATCCTATAGCTAAAGCTTGTCTTGATTCTGTTATTTCACGCTGTTTTGAATAATATATTTTTAATGTACCTACTGTATCATCATTTTCTTTTAATGGAATTATCATAGCCGTTTTCAATGGAGTTTTCTTGTCAACTAAATACTCTTCTTGTTCTTCTTTTATGTATATAATCTCACCTTTTGAAATGCACTCTTTAGTTATATCACTCAAAGTTTTATTATTATTTTTAAAATAATCCTCACCTATTCCTACATAAGACAATACAACTTTTTTATCTGTAATAGAAACAGCATCGGCATCTATATCATTTTTTATTATGTAACATACTTTATTTAATGACTCTTTATTCATATTTCTAAAGTATGGCAATGTTTTATTTGCTATATCTAATGATAATTTAGCTTGTTGTGCTGCAATCTCTTCTTTTTCTCTTCTTAAACTTTGTAATATAGATATTAAAAATCCTATTCCAACTTGACCTACCATCATAGGAATATAAATATGTTTTACAATAGACACAGCTTGGCTATGAGGTCTTGATATCAATAGAATAATTTGCATACTTATACTTTCAACAAACATACCACATATTATTCCAACTAACCACTTTTTATCACTATCTACCTTATCACATAAATATCCGGATAAAATCCCTGCTAATACACTTGTTATAAAACAAGGTAAAGAAGTTATTCCATTTATATCAATTAAAAATCTATGAATTCCTGCCACAATTCCCGCTGTAACACCTACTATAGGTCCAAATAATATTCCTCCTGAAACTATAGCGATATTTCTTACATTTGCAATAGATCCTTCTACATCTATACCCAGATACGTTCCTACAATTGCAAGAAAACTAAATACGCATGAGATTATAATTAAATTTCTTTTACTATTTTGCTCACTTTTTAATATGTTTTTTAGAAACTTAATTTTACTCATTAATATTAAAATAACTATTAGAAAGCTAGTTTTTTCTAATAAATTTAGTACTATACCTTCACCTGCCATAAAAAACCTCTCTTAATCAAATTTAATACACATTAATTATATAATAGTATTTAAAAACAGTATATATACACATTTTGCAAGTTTAAAATTTAAACAAACTTTTAATTACAATTTCGTAACCGTAGGTAACAAGGGTGTAACTGTTATCTACACTTTTTCTATGTTAATATTTAAATATAGAAAGACACAAGCAATTATACTAAAAAACATTATAAAAAGAAAAGAGGTTTTACATATGAAAAAATCAATATTAGTTTTATCAATTTTAGTTGGAGGACTATTTTTAGTAAATCCTAATCATGAAATAACTTTCGCTCAAGAAAATAATAATTCAACTGTTCAAAAGCAACATACATTAACTCAAGCTGAAGCACAACAGCTTTTAATAGATAATAACGATAAAGTAAATTACATATTCCAAGGAACTTCAGATAACTTTAAAGCTTTACAAGAAAAAGGTTTAAAAGGTTACGTATTCTTACCAGAAGCTGACTCTGATATGGGATATTTTGTTGATCAAGATACTTGCCACATATACTCTTTCCACCCAAGTGGATACTTAGAGTTAATAAAATAAAAAATAGGCTCATTCTATTAAATAGAATGAGCCTATTTATTTACATTACGTCTTTTATTACTCTAAGTGCATTTTTATAGAATATCTTTTCTATTTCATCAATTTTAAATCCTTCTTTTTCTAACTGTATAGCAAGCTTGTTCATCTCACTTGCATCTTTAATTTCAACAGGTGATTCTATTCCATCAAAATCTGATCCAAGTGCAATTACATCTATTCCTCCTACATTTTTAATATGTTTTATATGTCTTACCATATCGCTTATCATAGCCATAGGAGTTTGTCCTATAAATCTGCTACAGAAATTTATTCCTGTAACTCCACCTGAATTTGCTAATATATTTATCATTTCATCAGTCAAATTTCTACTATGATTTGTCATTTCTCTTGCATTTGAATGAGTTGCAACAAATGGCTTTTTAGATATTTTAGCTACATCATAAAAACCTGCATCAGATAAATGCGATACATCTACAATAATACCTAAGTCATTCATTTTTTCAACAGCCTCGAATCCAAATTTCTTTAATCCTTTATTTATATTTTCTGGTTTTACATGAGGATACCCAATTTCATTTTCATGGTTCCATGTAAGTGTAATCATTCTCACTCCAAGATCATAAAACTTACTTAGATTATGTATATTCCCTTCTAACACAGCTCCTTCTTCTATTGATAACAATGCACTTATTTTTCCGTCTTTTTCGTTTTTAATTATATCTTCATAATTAGTTGCTAAATTTATAAATTCTTTATTCAATTTTATTTCTTCATGAAATTTATTCGCCATGTCCATACAGCGCTTGTATGCATTTTTATGTTCAGCTATATCTACATATAAAGCGAATGTTTGAGCTAAACAATTACCTTCTCTTAGTTTCTTAATATCTACACAATTTAAATTTTGACTAAGGTTGTTACCTTCTTTTGCTAACATTAACAAATCAATTGTATCACAATGTAAATCTATAAATTTCAATTAAATCCCCCCAAATATTATTTTATTCATATATATTTATTATAGTTTTAATTCCTTTAAATATCTATTGTAAAAAAATTCGCTTCGCTTGAGCGACTACGTCTGCGAACCACTTCATGTCGCCAACGACTTCTTCCGTTGCTCAAAATCCTTTTTTACGCTCAAAACATAGTAATTAATATAACTAAGCTTCATATATTATACATTTTTTTAATAAGTGTAATATCCTTACGCGTAAAAAATTATGCCAGGATTTATATTTAAATATATCCTAGCATAATTTATATATTTCAAATTTAGATTTGCTTACATTTTTCTATAAGTTTATTATAAATACTTATCATATGCATCTCTCTTACATTATCCTCAATTTTATCTATATCAATCCATTTTACTCCACTATTTTCATCTTCCTTAATAAAAAGATCTTCTTTTTCATCAGCTTCTAAAATATATGCTACTGATAAATGAAGATGTGCTGGTATGAACATACCACTTTTTATATGAGAATTAACTGGTAGTACTTCTATTGAACAAATTTCTTCAGTTATTGGACGTACACTTTTAACTCCTGTCTCTTCTTTAGCTTCCTTTATAGCTACTTTTAATAAATCACTATCTCCATCTGCGTGACCTCCTGTCCATCCCCAGGAATTATATATATTATGGTGTATCATTAATACTTTATCTCTATTTTTATTTACAATAAACCCAGAACTAGTCATATGACAAAGACTATTTTTCCTAGTTAATATATCATCGTACTTATTAATACATTCTAGTATTAACTGTTTATCTTTTGACTCCTGTTCGTTTATGGGTTTATATCTTTTTATTTGTTCTATATATTCCATACTTCCCCTCCTTAACCTAACTATATATTATATTATAAGGAATAATTTATGACATTATAATTTATCATTTATTTTAAAAATGACAGCATTACCTCTGGTACAACAGCCAAATCCTCAGCATTAAAATAATATTTTATATTAGAATCAAATAATATATTTCCTGAGGGTTCTAACTCTTCATCGCCCTCCCATAGCACAAATACAACATATGTATCATTTATAAATCTCACTTTGTATGAAATATTGCCTAAATTTAATCTTTTGGCATCTATACTTTCCATACATGATTTAAATTTCTCTATTTCACTTCCATAAATATCAATGAATTTCTTTATTGTTCTTGACTTAAAATTAGGGTAATATACATACCCACCTTCTATTTCTTTATAGGTTAAGTATTTATTTGTTTCTTTTATACCTTTTGCATTAGTTAAAAATCTTAGTATTAATATATTTGTAGCTACATCATTTACCACTTCATTAGTTTCTGTCAAAATTTTGCCTTCAGGATAATTTACATATAAAACAGTATTTATAAATTTAATTTTGAAACGCTGTTCATCATGACTATATAATGAATTTGACAACTTTGATATTTGCTTAACATCAGATTGTTTAAATTTTTTTATAGTATGCTCTAAGACAAGTTCGTAATTACCTTCATTTAGTTTATTACTCATTGCATCACCTATTTAATATATTTTTATTTACATTATACTTCTTTAATTTATCATAATTTTCCTTTTTATTGTTAAATAAACTTTATTTTTTAATAATTTTAATAATAAAAACTACAGCCTTTTACAACTGTAGTTTTTATTATTACTTACGTTTTAGTTTTTTATTTATTATATCTACTATTAATTTTACTTCACCAACTCTTAATATAATTATAGAAATTCCATATACTATAGCACCTAATCCTACAGATATACCTAACTTAATTGCATCTTGTATAAATCCACCACTTAAAACTGGATCTATAAAATCATATGAAAATCTTGTTATAACTGCCATTAAAAAAGCAGCTATTATAGATTTAACAAACACACTTATAACATTTTTACCACCAAACGCTCCTATTTTTCTTCTTAGGCTTACAGATAGTAGTACTATTGTTAATAAAGAAGAAATACTTGTTGCCAACGCAAGTCCACCTAATCCCATATCAGTAAATTTTACAAAAGCTAAATTTAATACAATATTTAACCCCATTGCAATAATGCCATTTATCATAGGTGTTCTTGTATCTTGCAATGAATAAAATACTTTTCCAAGTATATCTCTAAGTCCAAATCCTATCATACCTATTGAATAAAATACAAGTGCTGTTGCTGTCATCTCTGTAGCTCTAGCATTAAATTCTCCTCTTTCAAATAATAATCTAACTATAGGCTCAGCAAGTATTATAGCTCCTACAGAAATAGGTATTATTATTAATGTTACTACATTTATAGCTGTTACTATAGATTCTTTAAATTTCTTTTGATTATTTTCTGTAGATAATTTAGAAAGCATAGGATATATAACAGAAGATATAGATACTATAAACATACCCATTACAAATTGATTTAATTTTGTAGCGTAATTAAGCGCAGAAATACTTCCCTCTACCAAAGTAGAAGCTATTGTTCTATCTACAATACTATTAATTTGAGTAACTGCTACACCTATTAAAACAGGTCCTATTAACCATAACATTTTTCTTAAATATTCATCTTTTAAATTTATATATGGTTTATACTTAAATCCTTTTTTACGAGCAAAAGGATATTGGAATATAAATTGTAAAGATAACCCAACTAAAGTACCCCAAGGTAAAAAATTTGGATTAATTGTAACACTTAAAAATATAGAAATTATTATAAGCATATTATATGGCACAGACATAAGTCCAGGTATTACAAAGTTTTCTTTAACTTGTAAAAATGCCATCATTATGTAACTCATTCCTAAAAAAGACATTCCAAGAATTAATACTCTTGTAAAATATATAGCTTGAGCTAATGTTTCACCTTTAAATCCAACTGCAAACAATTTAACGATTTGCTCAGTAAATACCACTCCTACTAAAGAAGTTATAAAACATAATATAACAACTATGTTAAGTACGTTATTTGAAAACATAAGGGAAGCTTTTTTTCCTTGTTTAGCCTCTAAATCACAATATAGAGGTATAAAAGCAGTCCCTAAAGATGTACCTATAGCTGAGAATATAACTGCAGGTATATTCATAGCTACTAAGAATGCATCACTAGTACCTGATGCTCCATATGCTGATGCTAATGCTAATTCGCGTCCAAAACCTAGAAACTTAGCTATTAATGTTGCAGCCATTAAACCTACTGCTGCTTTTGCTACTTTTGACATAAAACTATCTCCTCTAAATTTTAAATTTAATTTAATTATTTCCTTAATCGGTCTATTTTATATATTATATATTTATTTTTATATTTTGCAAATTTGTTTTTTTGTTGAATTGTGTTAAAATTTTTATAAGACATTAAAATATGTCAAATTTTGACTTTTAAACAGGGGGGTTATCATGAATTTTAAAACTACATATCACTGCCTAGTTTTGCAGTTAGAAAACTGTACTGATGATTTATTTTTTAACATAGCTACAAAAATAAGTAAACATAATTGCATTGTAAAAACTATTGATGTGGACGAATACAATAGCGAGAAAACTATATCTTTTTTAAATCAAGATAATAAAGATTTAGTTCTTTACAAAACTGAGGATGTTATAAAATTATACTTCGATAATACTATGAAAAATATAAGTCCTGTGTTTGATATTTATAATGACATAATTGAATATATGAATTATAGCGATGTTTACTAAAACAAACTAAGGAGGAAATTTTTTCCTCCTTAGTTTTTGTTCAATATAAAGTTTTCTTATTTTCTACCTTCTAAAAACTTAACTAAATTATTTACTGTTGCCATATCACTTCTTTCTAAATCTGTAGGTTGAAGTGTTATTCCTAATCTCTCTTCTATTTCAAGTAAAACTTCGATTATTGCTAATGAATCTAAAAGTTCTGCTTCAAATAAATTTAAATCTAAATCATCTCTTATTTCATCACAACCTAAAACATCTTCAAAAATTCCTATAACTGTTTCTTGCATTTTATACCCTCCTTAAATTAAGCAAAGTAACCTGAGAAAATTAACAATCCAAAGCATGCTATATGGAATGTTATGAAAATTTGTACAATCTCAAACCACTTATCTTTTTTATGTTTCTTGTAAAACTTCGATTTTTTTTGATACATATCTGTAAGTATAAGTACCAATCCTTGATATATACCATATACAATATAAAACCATGTTAGCCCATGCCAAAATCCCATTGTTATCATTGTAATCATTTGGGCAACATGAGATGCTGTGGCTCTTTTTTTAAATCTTTTCTTTCTCATAGATGCAATTACAAATCTTGAGAATATATAATCACCAAACCATCTAGACAAACTTATATGCCATCTTGTCCAGAATTCTTTCATATCTTTACTTAAAAATGGTTTATTAAAGTTATCTGGTGCTTTTATGCCAAATATATAACTAGTTCCCACTGCAAATAAACTGTACCCTCCAAAGTCAAAGAATAAGTACAAGCTATATGCATACATATAACTTAATGCATTTATAAAGTTTATTTGTGAAGGTATTTTTGACATCCAATATGTGTTTATTAAAAATGCTATTACAAATTTATACCCAATACCCATGAATATCTTTCTAATACCAGGGATTAAATAATCATTTAGATATTCATCTTTAGATATTTTCTTTTCTAAATCTTTTTCAAATCTTCTTGATCTATCAATTGGCCCAGAACTTAATGTTGGGAAAAACAATACAAAATAAAGCATTGTCGAAATTTTTACTTCCTTAATAGCTCCATCATAAATTTCAATTACCATTTGTATAGTTCTAAAGTTTAAATAGGATATACCTATAAACCCTATAACTCCAAATGATGTATATGGTGAAATTTTATTTATTATAATAGGAGACATTGAAGCTAGTAAAAACAGTCTATATACGAGCTTACTATCAGTTTTTTTTCTTACATATTCATATCCTTTAACTACTATTAATTCTAGCACTATAAATGCTATTAAAAATGAAAGTCTAATATTTACACCAACTATTAAAAATATCATGAATGCAGTTGCTATCATCCCATAATATTTTATATTTTTTTCTCTTAATCCCATGACTATAGCAGGTATTGATGTTAATAGTAATATATAAAGATAAAAATAATCTCCATATTGTGAAAAAGTCATTAATTTGCCTCCATAAGTTTCTTTCTATCTATTTTCCCATTAATATTTGTAGGGAACTCATCTATAATTTTTATATTTCTAGGTATCATGTATGAAGGTATATACTTACCTAACTCTTTTTTTATTACCATTCCATTTTTTATATCACTTAATGAATTGCTCTCTTTTAATTCTACAATTCCTTTTAAATAAGCAATCTTTTCATTTTTATAAACAGGTAGAACTACTGCATTTTTTACATTTTCAACTTTTCTTAAGTTGTTTTCTATATCTTCAATTTCTATTCTAAATCCATTTAATTTTATTTGGAAATCTCTTCTTCCACAGTAATATATATTCCCACCTAATAGGTATCCCATATCTCCGGTTCTATAAGCTCTATGCTTAACCCCGTCTATTTCATCATAAAAGAATACTTCATCAGTTTTTTCCTTGTTATTAAAGTATCCTTTTGATACAGAAGGCCCAACTATTATAATCTCACCTTTTTCGCCTTCTTTAAGTTCATTATCGTTCTCATCTAATATTTTTATCTTACAATTTTCCATAGGGTATCCAACTGGAAGACTTTTCTCATCATTTATTAACTCTTCACACATATCATTTACACTAACTCCAACCGTTGCCTCTGTTGGACCATACCCATTTATAACCCTTGTATTTGGGAATCTATCTAATAACTCCTTAGTTAAACTCTTCGGAAGAGCTTCCCCTATAAATATCATAGATTCTAATTTAGGTAACATTTCACTATTAAAGTCACTCTCAGTTACACAGACTCCTGCAAATGATGGAGTTGAAACCCAAATAGCCATATCTGACTTTTCAAATTGATTAAATAATTCTTTATAGTCCGCTAAAACTTTCTTTGATAAAGAAAATAACGTAGCTCCATGTACTAACCCTGGATATATCGTTGTAACTGAAAGGTCAAATGAGTATGCAGCTTGATTCATAATCACTTTTTCACTTCCATCAATTTTTAAGTATGGGCTTATCCAATCAACAAAACTATCTAAGTTATTTGAACTTATTTGAACTCCTTTTGGTTTACCTGTACTTCCTGATGTAAATAAAATATATGCATTTTCATCTTCTTTTACCCAGTTGTCTCTAGATATTGTCTTTCCTTCGTAATCTTTTATTATTTCATTAAGCTTATCTTCATTTATAACATTTAAATCTTTAAAGTTGGTTTCTTCACTAAAATTGAAAAACACTTTAGGTTTAACTTCTTTAGTTACTTCAAATACCCTATCTATAGGAAAACTTATATCTAATGGGACATAAGCTCTTCCTGACTTTAAAGCTCCTATCATACATGACATTATCATATTTTCTTTATTCCCATATATAACTATAGGAGTATTCTCATCTCCATAAACGTCTTTTAAGTATAAAGCAATAGCTTCTGAGTACTTGTCTAAATCTTTATATGAAAGATTTTCTTCATTACATTTTAATGCTATCCTATCTGTATTTGAATATTTTTTTATACCTTCAATAATTTTCATGTCTATACCTCCTCATTAAAACTCATTGTATATAAATGGCAATTCTTTAAATGGTGTAAATGTCAATATTAATATTGCTGCAATTATTATTATAGTAAAACAAATACTCATCATTAAGTATTTATTGCTGGTCAAATTCTTTAAATAATCTTTCACAAACATCTACCCAACCTTTCGTTCCAAGATGCATTACATCTCTTAAATAATATTTCTCAGTTTCTTTTTCTCTTAAATCAATAACATCAAAACCTTGTTCTTTTGCAAGCTTTGATACTTTATCATAAAATTCATATCGTTCATCTTTTGAAATCCCAGTTACATTGTAAAACTTATCCATACCCGGTATAATCACAATAACAGGCTTTATACCTAAATCTTTACACACATCTAAAGTAAGTTGATAATCATCAAACTCTTTTGAATCTAAAAGATTTACATCTTTGTATTTACCTTTTACTTTGTCTAAGTTCTTACCAAAATTCTTTTTATAGTATATTTTGTCTATAGATAAGTTGTTCTTCCCAACTCTCTTTTTGGCATCTTCTATAGCTTGTTCCATCTCTTTCTCCCAATCAATTGGCTTTCCTTGTACTGTAGGCTTTTTGTCAGGTAAAGTGACTAACTCTTCATATAACATTCCTTTTTCTTTAAGTGCAACTGTACCTTTTCTTAATTGAAAATAAGGTGATAATAGAACTTTTTCAACTTTTGATACAAAACTATTAGAACTATATAACTTAGCATATACAGCTTCTGGCTTGTATTCTTCTGATCCAACTAATAATTTACTTGATCTATTTGCAAATTTAATTTTATTTTCCTTAGAAATATCAGGGTTGTTTAAAAATGCATAGAATTGAGTTGGAGAAAATCTAGTTTGATAGTGATGAGGTGTAACCCCTTCTTCGTCCATAAACCATTGCATTGAAACTAATAAAACAACCTTTTTATTATCTATACTTGGATCAAAACTACCTAAAACAGCAGCATCTTGTAAGCTTTGAGCATATGCTCTCCCGATTGTAATAACTTCATTTTTACTTCTATTTGTATTAAAATAATAAGTAGGGTGTTGCTTTGTTGAATGACTTAACTCTGATGAGCCTAACATCATAATATCTTTTTTATGTAAAAAATGGTTATTAGCAATAGTACCTTTATCTTTTGTATTACTTAAAGAGTCATTCATTATTGGTTTTAAATCTTTCTCTTTAAGCATATAGTCAATTTTAGAATCCAGGAATTTATTTAGTCCGAATAAAAATATACCTCCCACTACTAATGGTATAATGAAATAAATCAATTTCTTCATATTTACTCTCCTCTAAAATGTTCATAATCTATAAATATATTATTACTTTAGCGAAATATATTCAACAACAATATTGTAATCATATGCCGTACTTTGACATTATATTATTTTTTTCATATAAATTCCAGTTAATTTTTCCATTCTATTTCCCATTTTATGCCATAAAATCAATAAATTTATTTATTTTTACTGATTTTCACATATATGTTTATTGTAATTAGTATTGTTTTTGATGCATTAAACTTTTATGTTTATATTTTTTAAAATAGCCACTATTTCTGAATAAATCGAAACAGCGGCTTTTATAATTAATTATTTTTTCAGTAATTTAGTTTATATGTCCATTCTCTCGCAATATACTAAGATTATAAATTAATCTATACTTGCGGAACTAAGTAAAAAATTAATACAGTAATAGTTATCATTAGTGCTCCAATAGCATAATAAATCTTCATTTCTTTTATATTTCTTATTAAATTAGCTATAGAAGTAAACAAAATCCCTAATAATATAACCCATTGAACTGAGATAAGTTTATTATGATTAAACCCATTTAAGATTGTGTACACACTAAATACACAAACTATGGTTGTAACTATAAGAAAAAATTTACCTTGTTTATTGTATTTATCCATCCAGCATCCCCCTGTTAAGTTTTATTATTCCTACTATCTACTTTATATGGTAAGTTAATTTTGAGGAATTTCTATTTCTATTTTTTCCTTTTCAAGATATTTAGTAGGAGTATCTGGTAAATAAATTGCAGGAATTATTGTAATTTTCTTTTCTGTACCTTTAAGTTCAAAATGATAATGCATACTATTTACACTTGAACTATTAATACTACCACCAAATAAGCTATTTCCTCTTTCATCTTTTATAGAAAAATCTGTATAATCTCTTAAATACTTTATATCCTGTGTATCCCCTTCTAATTCTGTTTTAATATTTACTGAAGTAGGAGATATTTTTACTTTATCAATTTTAAATTTAAACCCTTCTCTACTATCTATAATTTTATTAGCATTAACAATATTTAAATCACTAGATATATTAGAACTATTTATAGTTGTATTAAACTCCCAATTTCCAAAGCTTTTACTCAGTAATCTTCCTTTTCCAGTTTTTGACTCTCCTATATAAAAATCTTTAAATTGAATTCTCAAGTTATAATCTTTATTTTTTTCTAGATTATCAAGTATATCAAAGTCAGTATCTCCAATGCCATCTCCATCGGTGTCAATTCTATTTAATTTTACAGTGTATAAAAATTCTTTTTTATTCTCGCTTTTTAAATCTCTTGGGATAATCCCTCCTCCTTGACCAGGAAAAGACATATCCCCTATAGTTAATATCGGTATATCAGGCATAAAATCTTTTTTATTAATACCATGTTTTTTAAAATCAAAATTAGTGTAATCCATACTTAAACTTATAATTAATTGTTCATCATATAGCATTACATCTCCTAGATTAAGAACCAATCCATTATCTTCTATTGATTGATTTCCTTCAAATTTATACTTATCAAACTCACTATAACCTCTATCTAAAAAAGATTCAATACGGCTTGTTAAAATATCAATATATGCCCATGTCGTATCATTAGTTAGAGCTACAGTCCCTAATATAAGTAACGTTGATATACTTGCTGCAATTACCTTTTTGCTCATCTTATTTCTTGATTTTAATTTGGACTTCATTATATTTTTCATTTTTTCATTATCAGTTTTTACTTCTTTATATTTATCAAATTTAATTTGTTCATTGTTTAAGA
Source organism: Paraclostridium ghonii (assembly GCF_023653455.1). GTDB lineage: Bacteria > Bacillota > Clostridia > Peptostreptococcales > Peptostreptococcaceae > Paraclostridium > Paraclostridium ghonii. The sequence continues at coordinate 809 of NZ_JAKEDR010000082.1, read as the reverse complement.
CTTTATATTTATCTATCAATTTATTTTCCTCCTTCTTTTAATAAAGATTTTCTTATCTTTGCTTTACCTCTAGATAACTTGCTATATACACTTGAAATAGCCAACTTCTTTTCATTAGCTATATCTACTATACTTTCATCATCTAGATAATATCGAATAAAAATATCCTTATCTTCTTGAGATAAGCAATTTAAAGTTTCATTTAACTCCTGTTGAATCTCTAATTTCAATAGATTATTATCTATGTAATAAGTTTGCTCATCTAAACTGGAAGTCTCTATTTTACTTAAATATTTTCTTTTATAATCAATTGCCTTGTATTTAGCTATAGCACATATCCAGTTTTTAAAAGTATTTTTTTCTTTCTTAAAACCATCTATGTTATCCCAAATAGCTAGCAAAACATCACTAACACATTCCTCTTCGTAGTTAGCCAATTTTCCTAAGTGAACCCTAATAACCGAAGTAATAAGTGCATTATATTGATCTATTAAAATATCCATTCCTTTCGGGTTTTTCTTTTTTATATATTTAATTATTAATTCATCTTTCAATTTTTTTCCTCCTACCTGTAAAAGCTTTTACAGTAATTAATTCGTAAATAAAAATAAAAAACTTGCAACTTTTTTTAAAAATTTAATACCTAAGTATAATGATTTTAATCATACTTAAACACCAAGCTTTATTTCAAATTAAAATCTAATTGCCTATTTACTAATATAGTTTTAAATATACGCTATAAATTTAAATAAAACTTTTAATTAAGTCAACATAAAATTATTTTTAATTATTCAATATGAGTTTTATAT
>NZ_JAKEDR010000081.1 GCF_023653455.1 Paraclostridium ghonii | reverse complement strand
ATTCAGGGCATTTAACCGTAGGTTTCAATTTTCTCGACTCCTTTCTATAGGGGGAATGTGTTTTGTGGTGAAACCATTGTAAACCCTATCGGGGTCGAGATTCAAATATAAATAAGTTAACAGAATGGAATTTTAATTAAGGGGGAAATTATGGTATTTAGTAGTTTAGTTTTTTTATTTGTATTTTTACCAATAATAATTTTTTTGTATTACATATCAAATGACAAGTATAAAAATTACTTGCTATTAACTGCAAGTTTATTTTTTTATGCATGGGGAGAACCTACGTATATAATTATAATGTTAATATCAATACTATTTAACTTTATATTTGGAAAAAAGGTAGAGATATATAGTAATGAAAAAAATAGAAGTTTTTGGTTAGTAGTATCTGTAGTATTTAATATAAGTATGCTGGGTGTATTTAAATACACAGGATTCTTTATAGGAAATATAAATGGATTATTTGGTAGTGATATAACAAATCCAGGAATATCACTACCATTAGGAATATCATTTTTTACATTCCAGGCAATGAGTTATGTAATAGATGTATATAGAGATGATGCGAAAGTTCAAAAGAATCTTTTGCATTTAGCATTGTATATAAGCTTATTTCCTCAATTAGTAGCAGGTCCTATAGTAAGATATCAGACTATTGCAGATCAAATTGAAAGCAGAGAACATAGCCTAGATAAATTTACTGATGGAATAAATAGATTTATAATAGGTCTAGCTAAAAAAGTGATATTATCAAACTCATTAGGTATGTTAGCAGACAATATATTTGCTACACAAATATTTGATTTAACAATAGCATCAGCATGGTTAGGAATAATATCATATTCACTACAAATATTTTTTGACTTTAGTGGATATAGTGATATGGCCATTGGATTAGGTAAAATGTTTGGGTTTGAATTTTTAGAAAACTTTAACTATCCATACATATCTAAATCAGCAGGAGAATTTTGGAGAAGATGGCATATTTCATTAGGGTCATGGTTTAGAGACTATGTGTATATTCCTCTAGGAGGTAGTAGAAAAGGAAGAGTAAGAACTTACTTAAATTTATTTATAGTTTGGTTTTTAACTGGCTTTTGGCATGGAGCTAGTTGGACGTTTATAGCATGGGGTATATACTTTGGAATACTAATAGCATTAGAAAAAGCATTTTTAGATGATATATTAAAAAAATTATATACACCTATAAGACATATATACTTGATATTAGTAGTCATGATTGGGTGGATATTCTTTAGAGCTGATAATTTTTTATATGCATTTGGGTATATAAAAGTTTTATTTGGAATAAATGAGAATCCTATGTATAATAGTTTTACACTTACATATCTAAATGATTATGTATATATAATAGTGCTATCTATACTATTTAGTATACCTATAGTGTCTATAATAAAGAAGAAATTAGATAGATTTAGTAATTACCATATGTATTATATTACAAAGAGTATTATTTTTATGTCTATGTTTACATTTATTATAATAAAATTAGTAAATTCTACATATAACCCGTTTTTATATTTTAGATTTTAGTTTGGGGGATTAAAATGAAAGATTATAAACAACTTTGGATTATAATACCTTTTCTAATAACTATATTTGGAGTAGGTATATTAAACATGTTATCAAAAGACAAAATAGAAAGTTTAACTGAAAATAGAACACTACAACAAAAACCAGGCATAGAAAATATAATAAGCAAAGATTACCCAAGTGTGTATGAAACTTATTACACAGATCAATTTATAAAAAGAAATGCACTATTGAAATTATATACAAAACTTGAAATTATGAGCAATAAATCAACTGTAAGAGGTTATTATATTATAGATAATAAATGGATAATGCCTGGAAAGGTAGTAGAGCAAAATGATGAAGAAATAGAGAAGGTATCAAATAAGATGAATGAATTTGCAAAAAAAATAAGCAAAGATGGTAGAGAAATATTCTATGTTTCAACTCCATGTAAAAGTCAGGCTTTAGAGCATCTATACCCTGATTATGCAGAAGAAGGATTTGCATTGCAAAATATAAGTAAATTTGGAAATGGCTTAAACAAAAAATATATAGATTTCATAAATTTAGACAAGTATTTTTATGATGGATTTAGTAGTGAAAAAAAAGAAAAAATGTACTTTAAAACTGATCATCACTGGAATGGGTTAGGAGCTTTTGAAGGATTTAAGTATATTGTAGAAAATATGAACATGTTGAACCAAAAGGAGCAATATTTAATATCAGATAGTGATTTTATTAAATATGAAGTAACTGATAGAGATTTTATAGGTAGTTACAATAGAAACTTATTTTACTTGTTTAGTAAAGATGAAAATATTCCATATGTGAAATCTAAACAAAATAAGAAATATGAATATTTTAATTATAATGGAAATGAGTATGATTCTATGGATGAAAAATTAATAATTTCAACAGAAAAAGATTCAACAGAAATAACATATGGAGGAGCGTATACTAATGATATTCCATTGTACAAGATAGTAAATAAAAATGCACCTATAAATAAAAAAATATTGATAGTAAGAGATTCTTATCAGGCTCCAACAACTTTATTGTTTGCAGATTTATTTAAGGAGGTAGAAATATTAGATCCAAGAAATACTATTGATGCTACAGTGTCTAAAACTATAGATCAAAGTAATCCAGATATAGTTATGTTTATGTTTAACAGTGAAACTTATGGAAATATGGTTGATATGATAAAATAATAAACATAATGATAAGGGAGGAAAAAATGAAAGTAGTAATTTCTGGATATTATGGATTTGATAATATAGGTGATGAGGCTATATTAAAATCTATAATAATGGCATTAAAAGAACAAGAGGAAAATATAGATATAACTGTTTTATCTAGTAATCCCGAGGGAACAAAAAAAAATTATAATGTAAATGCTATAAACAGATGGAACATAAAAAATATATATGAAGAACTTTTAAATAGTGATGGACTTATAAGTGGAGGAGGAAGCCTATTACAAGATGTAACTAGTTCAAGAAGCATACTATATTATACATCAATAATAGGATTAGCTAGGATAATGAAGAAGCCTGTAGCTATATATGCTCAAGGGGTTGGGCCTATAAATAAAAATTTAAATAAAAAAATTGTAAAACACTTTCTAAATAAAGTACAATACATATCTTTAAGAGATGAAGAATCTTTTGAACTTATAAAATCCATAGGAGTTAATATAAAACCAGATATAGTTCCGGACCCAGTAATGGGATTAGATTTTAAAAATATAGATCGTAAATATAGGAAAGAACCATATATTATAATCAGTGTTAGAAGTTGGGGTTCAAAAGAAGACTATTTAAAACAAATTGCTAAGTCTTGTAATGATATCAAGAAATCAGGAATATCTATAAAATTGATTCCTATGCATGGTAAGTTAGATGAAGATACATCTAAAATATTAGCAAATATGATTAAAGACGATGTTGAAATACTTTCATATAAAATGAATATTGAAGAAAAGTTGAAATATATAAGAGAAGCTAGACTAATGATAGCTATGAGATTACATGCTCTTATATTTGCAGGTAATGTAGGGACGCCTATGATAGGTATATCATATGATCCTAAAATAGACTCATACTTAAAGCTTGTTGATCAGCCATGTATAGGGAACGTATCTGATGGAATAGATTCGAATGAATTAACTCAAAAATCATTAGATATAATAAATAACTATGGAGATATAAAAGAAGAATTAGAATTAAACACCAGAAAATTAAAATCAACTGCAAGGTTGACTGCAAATAAAGCCGTAAGTGCATTTAAAGAGTATAATAAATAAATTAATGAGATAAGCATATTGAAAAATATAGTATTATAGAAATATATAATTAAAATTTGGAAGGAGAATGTATTATGAAGATTTCGATTATAATGCCTACATACAATGATAAAGATAGTATAATAGAGACTTTTGACTCTGTCATAAATCAAACTTATAAAAACTGGGAGCTTACAATAGTAGATGATGGATCAACAGACAATACTGAAGAAGTTATAAAAAGCTATATTAAGAAATATAAATTAGAAGATAAAATAAAATATTTTTATCAAGAGAATAAAGATCAGTTAAATGCTATAATAAATGGAATAAAATATATAAATGGAGATTATGTTTATATTTTACATTCAGATGATTTAATGCCAAGCAACGATTTTTTAGAAAAACTAACTAAAGTAGCTGGTGAATTTAAAAATGTAGATGCATTTATTGGCGATTTAATAGTAATAGATGGAGATAGCAAACAAACAGGAATACAAAAAGTAGATTATTATTCAAAGAAAGAAAGTGTACTACCTACGCTTATGTTATGGCTAGGGAGAAATTTATATGCAGACTTTATGTTGGCTAAGAAAGAAGTATTTGAGTCTAGTATTAAAGATTCATATCTAACTTGGAATATGCCATTTTGGACTCGTATGGATTCTGATGATAAGATGATTAACATTAAGAATTTAGAATTCCCAATATTAAAGTATAGAGTGCATGAAAATAACTATATAAATAATGATATTGGAAAGTTAAATGTTATAAATGGAGAATTAAGAACAGTTACAAGATTAATGAAATTTTATAACATACCAATGTATAAATCTCAATTTTATTTATATAGGGTATTTAATAAGCTAGGTATAAAAAAATTATTTAAACCCTTATTTTTCAATAAAGAAGAAAAAAATAAAGGAGAAATTGTTGAATTTGTAATAATGAAAAGATTTGGAGAAGCATATAAGCAAAATCTTTTCTTAGATAGTATTGTTAAGTTTTACAAAAACAATACTAAAAGAGAGATACAGTTACCGACTATAAGTGAATCAGACATGATATATAAAGGTAAAGATATGAGATTATTTAATAAGAACTTATTAAATGGCAATTTATCAGAATTATATATACATATGCTTGATGAAATGAGTAATGGGTTTGATGTTATAGTAGCAAATAATGAGAAAGAACTTAAGATAGCTGAAGATTTGGCTAAATTTTTATGCATATACTCACATGTAACTATAAATAAGAGATATTAATTTTAAACTGAAAAATATAAAAGATATGATATATAGAGGTGATAAAATGGCAATCCCTAAAAAAATACATTATGTTTGGGTTGGAGGAAATCCAAAATCAAAAGACATTGAAAGATGTATGAGAACATGGAAAAAACATTTAAAAGACTATGAAATAATTGAATGGAATGAAAAAAACTTTGATATAAATTCTAATAAATTTGTAAAACAGGCATATGAAGCTAAAAAGTGGGCCTATGTAAGTGACTATATAAGAGCATATGCAATCTACCATTATGGAGGAATATATTTAGATACAGATGTATTAGTATTAGATAACTTAGAGGAACTATTAAAAAATAAAGCTTTTGTAGGATACGAAAATCCTCAATATCCATTCACTGCAGTATTTGGTGCAGAAAAGAACCATCCATTTTTAAAAAGTATACTAGACTATTATGAAAACTTATCATTTGAATTTGATTTAAATGATCAATATAAAAATGTAAATACGAAAACTGTTTCTGATATATTGATAGAAGATTATGGATGTGAGCTTGGAAATAAAGAACAATTATTAAGAACAGGTATAAAAGTATATAAAGATAATATTCTTTGTAATCCATCTAAAGATTCAAAAACAATACACATATTTACAGGTACATGGCTAGAAGGTCAAAGTAATTTAGCTAAAAATTTAAATCGTATAGTAAGACTTAGATTAACTACAAAAAATAGATCTAAACTATATTCTTATTATAGAAACTCAAAATAAACAAACTATATTTGAAAAATAGAGAGGAATTTACCATGATAAATAAGAACATAACAAATAAAATGAAATACTATTTGTTAATATTATTTGTAGTAATACAGCCTATCTTAGATATACACTATTTATATACTGAAAAAGTGGTGAATACTATAGGTTTTTCACCATCAACCATAATAAGGATAATAATAATAGGAGTATTAGGCATTTTAAGTATTTTAACGTTAAAGGATAGAAAGGCGTGGGTTATTGCAGGAATATACTTAGCTTTGGTTGGAATATACACTGTAATGCATCTTTTAAATGCTAGAGATTTTTATACTTTAGTACCAAACGATCTGAATTATTCAGTAGTTGGAGAGATTTTTTATATAATAAGAATGTTAATTCCAATAGCAGTTATATTTGTAACTATGACAACAGAAATATCTACGAAGGACTATGAAAAGGCAATAAGAATAATATTACTATTAATATCATTGTCGATTGTCATATCAAACATATTTAAATTTTCACTAACATCATATGGGAAAGAAATGATTTCAGGAAATATATTCGATTGGTTTAATGATGGATACTCACAATACAACTATTTAAAATTAGCATCAAGAGGTCCATTTAATTCTGCAAATCAATTGTCTGCATTATTATGTTTATTACTTCCAACAATGTTTGGAATATATACGTATGATAAAAGTAAAATTAATTTAGTAACTATATTACTAACAATATTATCTATGATAATGATTGGTACAAAGGTAGCTTTATATGGAGCGATAATAGTAGTTATTGTGTATATTGCCATGTTAGTAATTGCTAAGCTGTTAAAACAAGATATATTAATAGATAAAAAGATACTTGCTGTTATAGGATTATCAACGTTATTAATAGCAGGATTATATGCAAAATCACCTTCAATAAATAGAGGATCAGTAGAGAGTGGATACAAAGCTAATACTGAAAAGGAAGAAGTAAAAGAAGATAGAATACAAGATAAAAAAGAAGAGATAAAAAAAGAAAATGAAAGTATTTCTATGAAACAAGGTATGGTAGAGTATGTAGAAAATAATTTTATAGATGCAAAAATAAAGTACGATTTTATAACTCAATGCTATCCATATCAGTATGATCCAGAATTTTGGATTGAAATTATGGAGTTACCAGTTAGTCAGAGAACAGATTATAGATTTTTAGAGTTGAAAATGCATCAAAGAGTTAAGGATATAAATGATAATCCAAAGGATGATTGGCTTGGAATAGGATTTACAAGAACAGAGCATTTATTTACTCTAGAGAGAGATTTTATATACCAATATTATTCACTTGGATTAATAGGAGTAATATTATTTTTAGGACCTTATGTTCTTATAACTTTAGGATGTTTAATAAGAATTATATCTAAAATTAAGGAAACATTTAATGTAAAATATGCTATGGTATGTTTTGGAACATTGTTTATATTAGCTGTATCTGTTTATAGTGGGAATATTATGGACGCTCTTACGATTACGATAATACTAGCGTTTAACCTTGCTAAGCTTGTAAAAGATTTATTTTATAATCAAAATGAAAATACAAATATTTATATGAAATAAACTATAACATTTATTAGTAAGGTGAATATGTCAATAAACTCAGATATAGGGAGGTTAGAATGGAAAACTCAAATGAACAATATATAAACAAAATTAAATATTACCTCTTACTACTGTTTGTAATAATACAGCCGGTACTAGACATCCACTATTTTTATACTGAAAAAGTTGTAAATATCTTAGGATTTTCTCCTGTAACAATAATAAGAGTAATAATAGTTGCTATTTTGTCACTATTAACACTTATTAAACTAAAAAACAAAAAAACATGGGTGTTAATTTTGGGATATTTACTACTTGTTTTTGCATATACTATGCTCCATATCATACACACTAAAAATTTCAATACACTAGATCCCAATAACTTAGGGTATTCTGTTATGGGTGAAATTTTTTATATAGTAAGAATGTTAATACCTCTAGCGATTATTGTAATAACGATAAATGCTAAAATTTCTAGAAAAGATTATGAAAGTGCTATTAAAATAATATTATCAGCTATATCTTTGACTATAGTGATTTCTAATATACTTGAGATTTCACTTGCATCATATGGAACAGGAAGAATAAAAGGAAATATATTTAGCTGGTTTACTGATGGGTATGAAATATACAAGTATTCAGATCTTGCTTCAAGAGGTTTATTTAACTCTGCAAATCAAATATCGGCATTATTAATATTATTACTACCGATAATGTTAGTAATATATACTTATCAACAGAATATTAAAAATTTATTAATTATAATGTTAACATTGATATCAATGATTATGCTAGGAACAAAAGTTGCTTTATATGGTGCTATAATAGGTGTAGTTATATATTTATTAGCATTGATATTTATGAAAGTTATACTAAAGCAGAACTTATTTACAAAAAAAATATTTGTAATTTTAGGTGTTTCGGTATTGATAATTGCAAGCTTATATGATGTTTCACCTGCGATAAATAGACCAAGCTTAGAGGAGAACTATGGAAATAAAGAAGAGGTTGTACAAATAGACTTATTAAAAAAATATCAAGAAAATAATGAAAAAGATAAAGTTATTGAATTTATAAAAAATAATTATAAACTTGCTAAAATAAAAGATGAATTTATTGTTGAAAGCTATCCATATCAATATGATCCAGAGTTTTGGATCGATGTATTTGAAATGCCGTTAATTAAAAGACGTGACTGGAGATTACTTGAGCTTAAAATGCATCAACGTGTAATGGATGTAAATGACAATCAAAATGACAAATGGTTAGGAATCGGATTTACAAGAAGTGAGCATTTATTTACTTTAGAAAGAGATTTTATAGCACAGTATTATTCTATGGGAGTAGTGGGTGTTATTTTATTATTAGGACCATACGTATTGACTATACTAGCATGTTTTATTAAAATGTTAATGAGATTTAAAGAAAAATTTAATCTTAGGAATTCAATAACATGTTTTACTATAGTATTTATATTAGTGTCATCAGTAAGTAGTGGTAATGTTATGGATTGTCTGACAATAAATATAATACTAGGATTTATTATTGGAAAGTTAACTGAGGAGATATTTACCTAATAATGAAAATAGATATATATGTTATTTTGGTATAACTAATATTTATATGATTTCATGTCAAAAATTAAAGAATATAGGTGGTAAAGTGAAAAAAATAACTATACTTGCGCTACACTTAGGATATGGAGGTGTAGAAAAGTCTATAGCATCTTTAAGTAATATGTTGGTAGAAAAGTATGAGGTAGTAATAATATCGGTGTACAAATTATATGATAAACCGGCATTCGAAATAGATAATAGAGTAAAGATTATTTATCTGCTAGACTCTAATTTATCTCCAAATAAAAAAGAACTTAAAGCAGCTATAAAGTCAAAAAATATAATAAATGTATATAGAGAAGGTATAAAGAGTATAAAAATTTTAAAGCTAAAAAAATCAGCAATGATAAAAGCTATAAAAAATATAGATTCAGGGGTTGTTATATCAACTAGAGTTGAACATAATGAACTATTATCTAAGTTTGGAAATGACAATTTGATTAAGATAGCTCAAGAGCATACACATCATAATGATGATAAATCATTTGTAGAAAGATTAATAAACTCGTGTCGTAATATAGACTATCTTATGCCTGTATCTAATGAGCTAACAAATTTTTATAGTCCTAAGTTAAAGAATACAAAAACTAAATGCATATATATACCGCATAGTTTAGATTATATTCCAAAGGAAACATCAAATTTAGAATCTAAAAATATAATATCGATTGGAAGATTATCAAAAGAAAAAGGATATGAAGATCTAATAGAAGCTTTTAGACTAGTTATGATAAAAAAGCCTGATTGGACTTTGAATATAATAGGAGATGGAGAAGAAAGAGCAGTTTTGCAAAAACAAATTGAAAAAGAAAATATGTTAACGAATGTAATATTGCATGGGTATAAAGATAAAAATTACATAGGGGATATGTTATTAAAATCATCTATATATGCTATGGCATCACATGAAGAATCTTTTGGTATAGTGCTGATAGAAGCTCAATCCTATGGGGTGCCGTGTATAGCATTTGATAGTGCTCAAGGAGCTTTAGAAATAATAGAAAATAATAAAAATGGATATCTCATAAAAAATAGAGATAAACAAAAAATGGGAAAAAAGATAATTCAACTTATAGACGATAAAGAGCTTAGAGATAATATGGGTAAAAAAAGTAGAGAAAATATTTCTAAATACTCTAAAGAAAATATTTCTAAACAATGGTTTGAATTATTAGAGAGGTTTTAGTAAAGTATGAAAGATTATATAAAAAAAACTTATAGAGGAACAAAAGAAGAATTTTTAAAAGAAATAAAAGATAATTTATTAAATGATAAAAAAACATTTATAGTGACAGCTAATCCAGAGACTTTTATGAAGGCTAATGAAAATTCAGATTTCAATAAAATCCTTAAAGACAAGGATACAACTATAGTAGCAGATGGGATTGGAGTTGTAAAAGCTGCACGACTTTTAAAAATAGACATAAAGGAGAGAATTCCTGGGGTAGAAATAAGTTATGCAATTTTAGAATATGCAAATAAACATAATAAATCTTTATATTTATTTGGGGCAAGCAAAGAAGTAATGAAACTTACTGTAAAAAAAATAAAAGATTTATATCCAAATATAAATCTTTTAGGTTATAGTGACGGATATGTAGAGGATAAAGATTTAGTTTTTAAAAATATAAAAAAATTATCTCCAGATATAATTCTAGTAGCTATGGGAGTTCCTTCTCAAGAGTTACTTATAGGTAAGCATATTGACGATTTTTCTAAAGGAATATTTATAGGAGTAGGAGGAACTTTTGATGTTATGAGTGGAACTGTAAAAAGGGCGCCACAAATATTTCAAAAGTTAAACCTAGAATGGCTATATAGAGTCGCAGGTGATAAGAAAAGAATGAAGAGATTTTATGATAGTAATATTAAATTTATTTTCCAAATTAAAAAAATGAGTAAAAAAAATAAATAATATAAATGTATTATTAGAAAGAGTGACGATATGAAAAAAATAAAAGTAATGACGATATTTGGGACTAGGCCAGAAGCTATAAAAATGGCTCCATTAGTAAAAGAATTAGAATCAAGGGAAGAAATTGAAAGTATAGTATGTGTAACTGCTCAACATAGACAGATGTTAGATCAAGTTTTAGAAACATTTGAAATAACACCAAATTATGATTTGAATATAATGAAACAAGGTCAGACGTTAGTGGATATAACTACAAGAGCATTACAAAGTTTAAGTGATGTAATAGCTAATGTTCAACCTGATATAGTATTGGTTCATGGCGATACGACTACTACTTTATCAGGAAGTTTAGCTGCTTTTTATAATAAAACTCTAGTAGGCCATGTTGAAGCTGGGCTTAGGACATATGATAAATATTCACCATACCCAGAAGAGGTAAATAGACAAGTAACAGGTGTTATAGCAGATATGCATTTTGCACCAACTAAAATATCAAGAAATAATTTATTAAAAGAAGGTAAATTAGAGAAAGATATATATATAACTGGAAATACTGCGATTGATGCTTTAAAAACAACAGTAAAATCAGATTACTATAATGATATATTCAAAAAGATAGGTTCAGATAGAATGATAATGCTAACTGCACATAGAAGAGAGAATTTAGGCGAACCTATGAAAAACATGTTTAGAGCAATAAAAAGAATAACTGAAGAGTTTGATGACGTTCAGGTTGTATATCCTATACATTTAAACCCATTAGTAAGACAAGCAGCAGATGAAGTTTTAGGAGATAATAAAAAAGTTCATCTTATAGAGCCTCTTGAAGTATTTGATTTTCATAACTTCTTAAATAAATCATATTTAATAATGACTGACAGTGGTGGAATACAAGAAGAGGCACCTTCTCTAGGAAAGCCAGTATTAGTTTTAAGAGATACAACAGAAAGACCAGAAGGAGTAGAAGCAGGAACATTAAAATTAGCAGGAACTGATGAAGAAGTTATATATAATCTTACAAAAGAATTATTAACAAGTAAAACTGCTTATGAAGTTATGAGTAAGGCATCAAATCCATATGGAGATGGACATGCAAGTAAATATATAGTTGATGCTATAGTAAAAAAATTAGGATAAAAAGCAAAAAGTCGTAAATAAATCTGAATGGATTTATTTACGACTTTTTATTATTTAGAACTGGAGTTATAAGAAACATCGTTAAATATAAAATCATGTAAAATAGGTAGGCATTTATCCTCATCGTAACGCCAAACCCATCCAGCATTACCATAAATACCACCATTACTATATTTTTCTATAGGAAATTCTAATGTCTTAATATCTAAGCTACCCATAGCTAAAACAGAGCCTCCAAGAGATAAAATATTAGTTGGTTTCATATTAGTCTTAATATAAGGCAGTATAGTATCAACTAATTCTGGGTATTTAGTTACTGGTAAATTTTTAACTCCATCAAACATACTCTCCATAAGTGCTCTTTGACGTCTATCTCTTTCAAGCGCATCATCATTTTTTCTTATACGACCATAAGCTAGTGCTTGATATCCATTTAGCTTTTGTTTTCCAGAATGTTCTATTAATTGAATTTCACCTTTATTAGATTTTTTATCTAAATTATAACATTCAGGGATAAATTTATTCAATTCATTAACTTCTTCTGGTTGAATATCAACTACAACTCCATCTAATGTGTCCACTATATCCATAAATGAGAAGAAATTAACTATAGCATAATTTTGAATATCAAGTTTAAAGTTAGATTCTATTGTTTCAACTAATAAATTAATTCCACCATAAGCATAAGCATGTGTTAGTTTTTGCTCACCATGCCCAGGAATATCAACATATGTATCTCTAGCTAAAGATGTTAATTTTACACTTTTATGTTTATTATCTATAGTAAGAATCATCATAGAATCTGATCTGGAAGCTTCCTCTAAAGTTCTTCCGTCTGTACCCACTAATAAAATATTTGTGACTCCTTTTTCAGCTTTGTAATTAGTTTTACCAAGCATTTTCGCATCTGCAGAACTATCATACATACTATTTAATTTAAAGTATGCATACCCAAATGCGGTTGCAGGCACCATTATTACTAGTATTAACAAAGCAATAACGAATTTTTTTAAATTCGACAAAATAATCCCTTCTTTCTAACTATTTTTAGCATACATCTAATTATATTAAACTATAGCCATATATTCAATACAATAAATATTACAAAATATATAACAATATTGATATAGTTTATACTTATGCAACAATACTTAATATAGTATATCTTTATAAAGATACAAAAATAGCCAATTTAATGTTATTTATATCAAAATAAATAACATTAAATTGGCATTATATTTTTTATTACAATAGGCTAACTATTTTTTTGATACATAATGTCATTAAATATAAAATCATGTAAAATAGGTAGGCATTTATCTTCATTATAACGCCAAACCCATCCAGCATTTCCATATACTCCTCCAATGCTGTATTCCTCTATAGGGAATTCAAGTGTTTTGATATTAAAATCACCTAAAGTCAAAATTGAGCCTCCGATAGATAAAATATGGGTTGGAGTCATATTTGTTTTTATATAAGGTAATACACTATCTAATAATGAAGGGTATTTAGTTACAGGAAGTGATTTAACACTGTCATAAATACCTTCTATAAGTTCTCTTTGGCGTCTATCTCTTTCAAGCGCACTATCATTTTTTCTTATACGACTATAGCATAGAGCTTGGTATCCATTTAACTTTTGTTTTCCTGATTTCTCTATATACTGAATAGTTTGTTTATTAGGATTAGGATCAAAACTATAGCATTCAGGCATAAACTTGTTCATTTCTTCTATTTCGCTTTGCTTAACATCAACAGTAACTCCGCCTAATGTATCAATTATACCTATGAAAGACATAAAGTTAACTATGGCATAGTCTTGGATATCAAGTTTAAAATTAGACTCAACTGTCTCAAGTAATAAATCAATACCGCCATATGCATATGCATGTGCTATTTTTTGTTCACCATGACCAGGTATTTCAACATATGTATCTCTAGCTATTGAGGTAAGTTTCATACTTTTATGTTTTTTATCTATAGTAAGAATCATCAAAGAATCCGATCTAGCTTTTTCATTTAAAGTTCTTTCATCTGTACCAACGAGCAAAATGTTAGTTATGCCCTTTTCTGATTTATAATTAGTTTCATTAAGAATCTTTTTATTTGAAGTTTTATCATACATACTATTTAACTTAAAGTATAGATATCCAAAAGCTGCTAAAGGTATACATATTATAAGTATTAATAAAAAAATAACTATTTTTTTAACATTAGACAAAATAATCCCTTCTCTCTAAATATTTTTAAAATTCATACAACTTATATTAAACTACAACTATAAATTTAATACTATAAAATTCATAAAAAAACTTAACAAAATTCATAAAAAAATCATACGTAATAATATATCTAAAAAGACAGGAGGATATTTTGATGCTAAATATAGAGAGGTCATATATATATGAAGAATATGAAAATTTAAACTGTATAATAGAATAT